>NZ_JAUBTO010000051.1:0-49225 GCF_036702495.1 Microcoleus sp. C2D2
TGTCCCGGGTGATGGTGACGGAGAAGGAGTTGTCCCGGGTGATGGTGACGGAGAAGGAGTTGTCCCGGGTGATGGTGACGGAGAAGGAGTTGTCCCGGGTGATGGTGACGGAGAAGGAGTTGTCCCGGGTGATGGTGACGGAGAAGGAGTTGTCCCGGGTGATGGTGCCGGAGAAGGAGTTGTCCCGGGTGATGGTGCCGGAGAAGGAGTTGTCCCCTCAATGGTGAAAGGATTGTCGTTTACGCGCGGTATTTGAGCTGTAGTGAACCTAGATTCATCTAGCGAGTTCGATCGAACATCAATCAACACCGCCAAAAATTCACCAGTTTGCTTGTCCCTAATAATCGTGTTGCTAGAATTCGAGCCTTGGCCCTGGACAATTTCTAAATCTGTAAAGTTCAGACCTCCAGCCAGACCGATCGAATCTCCCGCATTAAAATCTGTAATTACATCAGCATCGCCGATTTCGCGGCCGCCAGTAGTGAGAAACCCGTTGGCAGCAGTCGACGTGCCCACCCTACCGAGAACAAAGATATCCGAGCCCTCGCCTCCTCTGAGAGTATCAGCCCCGCGATCGCCCGAAAGAATATCATCCCCTGGCCCCCCAGACAAACAATCATTGCCGTCACCCCCGAAGATCAGGTCATCACCCTCGCCGCCGTCACCAGTATCGTTACCAACACCGCCGCTGATGACATCCCCGCCCTCGGAGCCCAACAAAATATCATTGCCGGCAGCGCCGATCAGGCAGTCATTACCCGTGTCGCCAAAAAGATTGTCACTGCCCTTGTCGCCAAAAATCAGGTCGTCCTCGCCACCTCCGCGCAGACAGTCATTGCCTTTACCGCCGTACAGCGAGTCGTTGCCTTCAGAACCCAAGACAATATCATTGCCCTGGTCGCCAAAAGCTACGTCCTCCCCTTCGTCCCCAGAAACCAAGTCATCGCCTTTGCCGCCCCGCGCCGTGTCATTGCCGCGCCCGCCCTCAACAATATCTTTACCAGCGCCGCCGTTGAGAGAATCGTTACCGTCATCGCCCTTGACTCTATCGTCCCCGTCCCGACTCAGAAGCGTGTCGTCGCCGCCGCCCCCGGAAATAGTGTCATTGAACAAGCTGCCGATTAAATAATAGTTATTCCCATCATTTACGACAACTAAGCCATCGACAAAAAGTGGCTCTGGGGGAGGCGTGGGAACTGTCAAAGGTGGCCGCGGCACCGGCGTGATCGTAATGTCCGTGCCCGTCCCCGTCATCGGCGAGGGTTCCGTCCCCGTCATCGGCGAGGGTTCCGTCCCCGTCATCGGCGAGGGTTCCGTCCCCGGGGACGGCGACGGTTCCGGGGACGGCGACGGTTCCGGGGACGGCGACGGTTCCGGGGACGGCGTCGGTTCCGTCATCGGCGTCGGTGTCGGTTGGGGAAAAACACTTGGTACTGCACTGGGCATTGTTGGGCCTCCTTGCGACGCTACTCAAAAACTACTAAATAAACTTAAAGTCAGATGCATTAATGACGGTGCTGAGCGCTCCGGGCACTGTAGGAATAGAATTCAACACTGCCAAATCGAAAGCTGGGAGACTGTCATCTGCCACATTCGGGTCGAAGCCGAGAACGTACTTGTTAAAAGTATTGTTGAGGTACACGAAGAAAGCTCCCGTTTGGCTCGAACCGTTTTGATTCTTCAACACTGCATTTACTGCTTGAGCGTCATCAAATTTAGATTCAAACAAAATGACTTCTTGCTTAGTGATGTTGTCGCCGCCAGACCCGATATTCCTGACGATAAAACTGGTGAAATCGAGAGTAGTTCCTGAGTTGGTTAAACCCGCGAAATTTGACGACCTGAACAAGAATCGATCGGTCTCACTGCCGGTAGCGTTAAAGTCAGCAATCACGTCCACGCCTTCGCTGGGAGTTTCGTAGAAGAAGAAATCATCGCCAGCATCGCCCGTGACCAAGTCAGAACCGACCCCGCCACCCAAAATGTCATTGCCCGCACCGCCGGAAAGCGAGTCGTTGTCATCGCCGCCCAACACCAAGTCATTGCCGAAGGCGCCGCTGAGACAGTCGCTGCCGGCACCGCCGTCGAGAGTGTCGTCGCCCGCTTCGCCCAACAGGGAGTCGCTGCCGGCCTCGCCCAACACGTAGTCGTTGCCCAGACCTCCGAGTGCCGTGTCGTTGCCTTGTCCACCCAAACCCGTGTCATCGTTGTCGCCGCCGGAGAGGGAATCGTTATTGATACCGCCGTCGAGCAAGTCTCTGCCCAGTCCGCCGTCGAGGATGTCGTCGCCTGCACCGCCATCGAGGGTGTCGTCGCCAATGTCACCAAGTAAGGTGTCGCTGCCGGTTCCTCCAAGTATCGACTCGTCACCGGATTCTCCCAATATCGAGTCATTGCCTGTTCCGCCGTCAACGGTATCGTTGTTGTCACCCGCCAAAAGGATGTCATTGTCATTGCCGCCGAACATCAGGTCGTTGCCCAGTCCGCCGATGAGCGAGTCTATGCCGTCTTCGCCGTCGAGGGTGTCGTTGCCCAGTCCGCCGTCGAGGGTGTCGTTGCCTTCAAAACCGAGCACCGAGTCGTTGCCTGCGTCACCGAATTCGAGGTCGTTACCGCCCCTGCCGTCGATGATGTCGTTGCCGTCGGCCCCAGAGAGGGTATCGTTGCCTGCCCCGCCGATGATGAAGTCGCTGAGATTGCTGCCTGTAAATGTGCTCGCCGGGAGTGCCCTGCGATCGACAATATTATCTACCACCGTGATGCTGAAGGATGCCGGCCCGATAGTTGCAGACCCGTCGGAGGCTGTAAACGTGAAACTGTCGCTGCCGCCTCCTGCCAGCAAGTTGTATTTGACGATGTTGTTGTTGATATCGTCTTGGGTGAATTTGCTGCCGACGTTGAGAAAGGTGGTGCCCCTTTGGACAAAACCTCTGTTAGCGTCGGGGGCTTTGGTAATCGTGTAAACGATTTCCGACGGGGCGTTGTCGGGATCTGTGACTAACAAATCCGCGGCGGTGATTGTCTGGGTAGGATCGCTTTTGGCAACCACCACACCGTCGTTAATTACTAGCTGCGGCGGGCTGCTGACGCTGATGGTTACTACCGCCTGACTTGTGCCGCCGCCGGTGTCTGAGATCGAGTAGCTGAAGCTGTCAGTACCGGAGAAGCCCGGATTCGGGGTGTATTTGAATAGGCCGCCGCCCACGGGAATCAGGCTCCCCTTGCCTGTTGGAGTAAAAGTCGTGACAGTCAGAGGGTCTTTTTCCGGGTCAGTGTCGTTGAACACAACGTTGAGACTGAGTTCTTGACCCGCAACCGTGGTGAAATTGTCGTTAACTGCTCTTGGAGCCTGGTTGGGGAAGGGCGTGGGACTTGGTGTCGGCGTCGGACTTGGTGTCGGCGTCGGACTCGGACTCTCTGTCGGCGTGGGGAACACCGGCGCCGGACTTGGTGTCGGCGTCGGTGTCGGAGTGTCTGTCGGTGTCGGCGTCGGTGTCGGTGTCGGACTCGCCGTCGGTGTCGGCGTCGGTGTCGGCGTCGGTGTCGGCGTCGGACTCGGCGTCGGCAGGGGGAGGGGGGTTGCGCTGCCGGGAACTGTGGGGGCAATTACAAATGAGCTTCGCCCTAGGGTTCTGCTGTCCACTCCGGGCAATACTGCTAAAAAGTCGCCGCTGACGCCGTTGCGAATAATCGTGCTGCCGGCTTTGGTGTCGGTGCTTTGGAAGATTACCAAATCTTCAAACTTGAGGTCGCCACTTAACCCGATCGAATCTTCGCCTGGGCGAAAGTCTGTAAAAATGTCGGCATCGGCGATGTCGGGGCCGCCTGTAGTGACAAATGCTGGGTTAGTGCCGTTGCTGCTGCTGCCGCTGGGGGAACTGAATGCACCGATGACGAAGACATCTCCGCCTTCGCCTCCTGCTATTATGTCTTTGCCTGCTTCGCCCCAAAGAACGTCATTGCCAGCACCGCCGTCCACGATGTCGTCGCCGTCGCCGCCGAATACGATGTCGCCACCGTCGCCGGCAAAAATTGTGTCCCCGCCGGCGTTTCCGTAGGCCCAGTCGCCTCCTTCGTTGCCAAATAGCAAGTCTTCGCCGTCGCCACCGAAGAGCGAATCGTTACCTTGGTCGCCCCACAGGATGTCGTTGCCTCTATCGCCCAAAAAGCTATCGTCGCCAGAGCCCCCGCGCAAGCTGTCGCTGCCTTTTCCGCCGTAAGCCGTGTCTCTGCCTTCGCCTCCGATTACCGTGTCGTTGGCGTCATTGCCGTACAGCAGGTCGGGGTTATTTCCCCCGTCCACGCAGTCGTTGCCTTTGCCTCCGTACAGGGTATCGAGTCCTGAAGCGCCGTCGAGAACGTCGTTGCCCTCATTGCCGAACAGCACGTCGTCATCGTCGTTGCCAAATACTAAATCATCGCCGCCGGCTCCTTGCAGGGTGTCGTTGCCTTGCAGCCCGGAAATCACGTCGGGCCCGGGACTGCCAACTAAGGAGTCGTTGGTATCTCCGCCGCGGACTACGCCGCCGATGATTCCGGGCGAGGTACCGCCTCCGCCCAATGTGTCGTCTATGCCGCCAAATGTGTCGTCCCCGGAGGGAGTGGGAGTTGGTGTTGGCGTCGGAGTCGGAGTTGGTGTTGGCGTCGGCGTCGGCGTCGGAGTTGGAGTCGGCGTTGGTGTTGGAGCCGGTGTTGGTGTTGGTGGTGTTATTGGTATTGATGGCACTGCACTTGGCATTATTTTGGCTCCTTTAAACGACGATACTGATTAACTTTAAGAACTGATTAGTATCAGTTTGTTGCCACAAATCTGGCTTAAAATTGATTAATAATCCCGATCATTTCTAGCATACTAAATCAAAACTGCAACGGCTACAGATATTTTTTAACCTGGGCATCTTTCGATCTCAAAATATTAATGATTGCACGTTTTGATGCCTAGTTTGGGTATACTTTAATATCGCCCCATTTCGAGCGAAGGTAGAAGCCGGGCTTCAAGTCAGCCCGGGGTATTTATCCAGAAGGGGAAAAAGAAAAATCTTTGGATAGATATTTTTTTCTTTCCTCCGGCCGTTTGCCAAATACATAAGAGGCAAATTCCTTAAGCTGACTGCTGACAAGCAACAGAGCTGTGAATGAGGGGCAGAAGCGGCCCGGTTTGCTCTTGTCCGTTGACGGCTAGTTCGCTGTGGCAAAGGTAAAGCAGGGAACAGCGACTTAACAAATCTAGCAGAATTCGCCGCAGCCGCTGTTGGTCGGCAGCCGTTTCCTCTTCGGTTTGCCAGGGATTCCCCTGTTGCGATCGCAAAAATAAGGGAGCACCAAACAATGTCGCCGCACCGCCACTCAGCCACAGGGGCGAGCCGGCATCCAGCCAAAAGTGCCATTTGTGGGCGCGGCGGCTGCTGCGGTACTGGAAGATGTTGGCGAGGGTGACGGCTTGGGCTTCTGGGCCTTCTGAACGGACTGGAAACGGGTTGGCGGTGACGGTTCCTTGGCGCAACAACTGGATGAAGTGGGCGATCGTTTCTGAGTCACCGCCGTTTGTTGGTTCTACGCGCTGCAGGCGCCCCTGTATTTCCCAGTAGTGACCGGCGGTTTCCATTAACTCGCGCAGGGCGGATAGCCGATCGTAAGGCAGGTATCTGTCGTTCATGAGAAATTTCTGGATCGCTCGATCGAGCAGGGCAATTGGACTCGGCAACAGCCGCTCCTGCTGTTGCGACCGCTGTTGTTCGATCCACTCCACAATCTGCTCGTAGGCCGCGGCGGCTCGGTGTCCCAGTCTGTCCCACCTGGGAAAGGCAGTAATTGCCAGCAATTGAGGTCGATCGATATCTGGGCAAAAACAGTGATCGGCGATTAAACCTGCTCTCACTTGGTCGATCGATTTTTGATTGGGGATTTGAGATTTTAGATTGAACGTGGGGTTAGAATCTTCTGTTTCCAATGAACGGTGTTTCTGGCTACCCAACACTACCAGCATTTCGGCTGCGCCGTCTCGATCGACTAAACGGCCGAGTCCCGGATAAACTAACGCTAACAAAGTCAGCAAAGCTCGAATCTCTGGGGTACTCGATAGGGGACGCTGATCGTTGAGGGAGGTGGCCGCGATCCGACGCTGGGCGAGAATTTCCGTTAAACTGTAACGCGCGATCGCATCCATCCCGGGAGCAATTACAGCGATTTCCTGCGCTTGGGCGGCTTTTGACTTCACCGCATCCACGATAATTTCGGCGGTTTCTCGCAGCAATTGAGCCCGGGAAGTGGTTTGGAGCGATCGAACTTTACCCGGCAAACTCAAGCCTAAAGGATAAAAACCCTCAGAATTAACGGCTAAACTTACCGCTAAATCCCCAATCTCTGGGGCTAAACCGGCTTTTGCGTCCAAATTTTCCACCGTTTGACAGCGGCCCTCGAGTCGCGCTAGGTATTCCGTGTCAGCCCCCAAGCCCAAACGCACTCCTCCATCCCGATTGTAGGAGAACGCCCCCGCCGCACCGAAGTCGAGCATTCGATCGAACAAATGGCCGCAGATAGCCGGATAATCGTCAACATCGTCTGCGATCGCAGCTTGGTATCTAGAGGCCAAATGCTGCTGGTAAGTGCCATCCTGCAACAAATAGCGCCAGTAGAGTTCGCAAACAATCCCGTAAGTCAGCAGCCCCCGCGTCAAGCACCATTCCCGCCACCTTTCCAGCAACTCTCCCATGCTAGTCCACAGGTTGTTCGAGCCGCCGTCACCAGCAAATCCCTGTTCCAGAATGCTGGGAATCTCTTCTCTCGGCGTACCGCTGACAGCAGCAAGTTGTAATAAGTCTAGTGTTCGACGCACCATTCGGTTTGGACTTACCCCTGTTTGTTGCAAAATGCCTTCGTCTAGTTCGCGACGCCAGAGTCTGGCGGCAAGTTCCAGTTCTGTTTCAGGTTGCAGCCGCAGGGGAAATTGAGCCCTCAAATCCAGCGACTGAACTAGCAGCGGCCAAAATAGCAATACTTCCTGCTCAAAAAAACCGAAGGGTGTTGTCGAGTGAAAGGTATATTTTCCTTCGGTAGCGACGGCGATGCGATCGGCTAATTCTAGCCGGTTGTCCCCATTAGCTGCTAAGACTAAAATTGCTGGGGCAGTTTGTCCAGCCCGGCGCCGCCCGGAACGCCAGCCGTCTGAAACATTTGATGGGACAGGCTTGACAGTTTGGCTCCAAATGCAGAACTGCTCGACTAAACGAGCGGTTTTGCCACTGCGGGCGGATCCGACAATCCAAATTGAATCTGAGACATCGGTTCCCAATTTATGTAAATTTGTTACCATACCATGAATACTTTAACTAATGGTGGGGGCTTGGGGGAGGCTATAAGTCCCGCGCTGTAATCTGTGATTGAGCGCCGGGATACATGGACATCCCCCAAGCAAATTTTATCCGGTCAATCAGGCGTAAAATTTTCAGCCTCTCTGGAATGTTCTTATCAGAAAGTGCATATAATGATAAGAGGAGGTAAAAACAATGCAGCATCAAGCCGTCAAAGTCAGACTGTATCCAACAACTGAACAACAAGAGATACTATCTCAGCACTTTGGATGCTCTCGCTGGTGGTGGAATCATGCACTCAACTTGTGCATTGAAACCTACAAAGCAACGGGCAAAGGCTTGACTCAGGTGGCATTGAACAAGTTTTTACCTCATCTCAAAAAAGAGAAAGAAACTGAATGGCTCTCTGAATGCTACTCTCAGGTTTTGCAGGCTACTACGCTCAATTTGGTGACTGCCTATAAAAACTTCTTTGAGGGTAGGGCTAAATACCCTAGATTCAAAGCCAAGAAGAATAGGCAATCAATCCAGTATCCCCAATCAGTCAAAATTGTTGATAGTTGCCTCAAGTTTCCCGGGCGTGTAGGTATCGTCAAGGCTAAACTTCATCGACCGATTGAAGGGAAAATCAAGACTGTAACCGTTAGCATGACTCCATCAGGGAAGTATTATGCTTCTGTATTGATGGAGTCTGAAGGGGACAATCCAGCACCTAGCACTGACGGAAAAGTCGCTGGAATTGACTTGGGGATTAAGGATTTTGCCATCGTCAATGATGGCATTAAAACCTCTAAATATCCCAATCCTAAGCATTTAGCAAAACATGAGCGCAACCTCAAAAGAAAACAACAAAAACTAGCCAGAAAGGAGAAAGGAAGCAAGTCAAGAGATCGAGCCAGAAAATTAGTAGCTAGGGTTCACGAACGAGTTAGCAATGTCCGTCAAGACTACTTGCATAAGCTGTCGAGAAAGCTTGTTGACGATAATCAAGTCATCGTAGTGGAAAACCTTCATGTTAAGGGCATGGTTCGCAATCACAAACTTGCCTTAGCAATGGATGATGTAGGTTGGGGAATTTTTGTCAATTTCTTGCATTACAAGCTAGACCGCGAAGGTAAAGTGTTGGTAGAGATTGACCGATGGTTCCCTAGCTCGAAACTCTGCTCCAATTGCCACTATCAGGTGAGTGAAATGCCATTAGATATTAGGACATGGACTTGCCCTAGTTGCTGTACTCATCACGATAGAGATGGCAATGCTTCAATAAATATCAGAGCAGAAGGAATCAGAATGCTATCGGTCTTGGGAACCAGGACTGCTGCTGATGGAGGGGAGGTGAGTCCGAAGCAAGGGCGAAAGTCTAAGCTGACGCAATCCCCCGTGAAGTCAGAAGCCCACGCCATAGCGTAAGCTTGGCGTTGGGTAGTTCACTCACTAATGTCTACAGCCAACTAACCAGCTTTAGCTATGAATACTTCTCTCTGGCACAGGATTCTAAAATATCTCTACAGCGCTCACCAATGGTATCGAGAAACGCCTCACAGGGCCCTAGAACAGGCTTATGATGCTGCCTTAGCAATTAAGGCGATCGAAGACGAGCATTTTGGCGGCCAACAAATCTCCGCTCGATCGGGAGATTACGGACACAGCACCCTGTCTTACTTTAAATCCGAACTGCAAAAATACCTCAAGGTCATCCAAACCCGAATGGTTGAGTTTAATGCTAGCCGTTTTTTTTTGGAACTGCCGGATCGAGTGGGGGCAAAACCGAAGGCGGGACACAGCGCGGATCGTCACCAGCACGGATTACATCTCGACAATAAAGAGCGAGCATCCCTTATATTCGAGAAGCTAGAGTTTATTGATGGAGTCACCGACAAGTATATTAATAATAGTAGAGCGACTGCAATTATTCCCGTTGTCAGTTCAGTAAATCAGCAGGTAAAATCTACAAATAGCAGCTCTCAACCTGACGCAAATAAAGGTTCAGCTAATTCTGTTAAAATTCACGAGGGCGAGGTTGACATTTACTCGGAAGAGGTCAATTTATTGCCTCGCTCGCTTTTGGGAACTTTGAATCGAATTACTAAAGAGTTAGACCCGGAAGCGGAAAAAGAAGTAGTTAAGAATTTCCGCAACTCCAAAGTAAAAACAGTCATTTCTCTGAGATTTATTTTGCTTTTGATTTTAGTTCCGCTGTTGACAAATCAACTTTCCAAAAATTTTATAGTAGGACCCGTAGTAGACTATGTTAGAGCCAAGCAAAATGCTCCAGTCTTCCTAAATATTAACCTAGAAGAAGAAGCCTTCCAAGAACTAGAGAGATTTGAGCAGCACCTCAAATTTGAAAAGTTAATAGGCAGGGCTCCGTCGCTTTCTGTAGAGGAAACGGAAAAGAAGATTGCCGAGAAAGCAGTTGAGCTAGCAGAGGAATACCGCACGGAAAGTGGTGGAGCTATTAAAAATATTTTTGCCGATTTGATTTCCTGCATTGCCTTTGCCGCGATTATCATCACTAACAAGAAAGAGATTGAGATTTTAAAGTCTTTCATGGACGACGTGATTTACGGCCTCAGCGACAGTGCTAAAGCTTTCGTAATTATTTTGTTTACGGATGTGTTTGTCGGATTCCACTCGCCTCACGGTTGGGAAGTAATTCTCGAAGGTGTATCGAGGCATTTGGGACTACCAGAAAATAGGCAGTTCATATTTTTGTTCATTGCGACGTTTCCAGTTATTTTGGATACGGTATTTAAGTATTGGATATTCCGGTATTTAAACCGGAGTTCGCCTTCGGCAGTTGCTACATACAAGAATATGAACGAGTAATCAGCTAACCACAAGTTAAGAACTGCCGATCGACATTGACATCTTGCAACAAGTCTCAATAATGGCTGCAATCAGCTATGAGGCATCACTCCGCAGTCTGTTGGTTCGCCAGAATGCGATCGCCCTCCGCATCCCTCAAAAGAAATCAAAAGCGATCGCAATCAGCCCGCGCGCACGGGTGCGATCGCCCCTTCAGTCTTTCCCTTAATCTTTCTTTACACAACACTGTTTATTTATGTCCGACTACTTAGCAGGTTTTATCCAAGTTAAAAAACTTGCTCTATTTGTGGAAATATCCAAGATATGCCACTTAAAGAAGAGATTTATAATGGTTTAGAATTTATATAGCGGTTCTCAATAAAAAGAGGTACACACCGCTCGCAACTGATGCCCACACCAGGCCTATGCCCTATGCCCACGGAGGCCTATGCCCTATGCCCTATGAGCACCTCATCTTACTGAGAAAGGCTATATATAGCAATCCTAAATCATTATCAAGACTATGATACAATTATATGCAATACTTGATTGTGACAATAAAAAAATGAATAACTTACAACTGCCACAAAAAGATAAGGAAAAAGAAATAGCTTGTGAGAGAATCTTTCATTAAAAGCGATATCGATGCCAGAGAACTCAAGCGAGCAATAGCTGTAAGGATGGCGCTCTCAGGTAATATCTACCATGAAATTAGCAAAGTTTTAGGTGTAAGTAATTTTTTTATTGGTTATTCGAAAAAGCAATTTAAAACCAAAGGCATCGCCGGAATTAAACTAGAACATAAAGGGTCAAAAGGGTATTTAACAGCTCGACAAAATACTGAAGTAATCGAGTGGTTAAAGAATAAACAATCTAGGAATTTAGATGAGCTGGTTACTTATTTAGAGCGAGAATTTGGTGTGATATATAAATCAAAACAGAGTTACTATGAACTTTTCGAGCGGGCGAAAATTAGTTGGAAAAAAACTCAAAAAACCAATCCTAAATTTGATAAAGAACTGGTAAAAAAAAATCCGGAAGAAATTAACGATATTTTATTTAAAAACAAGGCTGGTATAGAATATGGGGAAATAATAGTATTGTTTTTAGATGAATGTCATCTACTTCATGGTGATTTGACTGGTTATGTTTGGGGTCAATCCCAAATCAGAATTGAAGTCCCAATTACCAATAAAAAAGATAGACAAACTTATTTGGGCGCACTCAATTATCAAAGCAAAGAATTCCATGTTCAGAGCCATCCATCTGGTGATGGAAAATCAACAGTTAAATTCATAAAATACTTACAAAATAAATATAAAACTCGAAAGATTATCTTGATTTGGGAGGGAGCTAGTTATCATAAATATGGAGAATTTAAAGACTTTTTATTAGAACTAAATGGTGACAAAGAACCTGATAATTGGTCAATTAATTGTATTTTATTTCCTCCCAATGCTCCCCAACAGAATCCCGTTGAAGATATTTGGTTACCAGCTAAAAACTTTTTAAGAAAGTATTGGTATTTATGTAGGTCTTTTAAGATTGTCAAATCTTTGTTTGAGTTTTTTACTAACGAACATAAATTTGATTTCCCCAAAATACGTCAATATACTTACACATAGAAAATCATTTAGGATTGCTCTAGATATAGAAAATCATTTAGGATTGCTATATAGCAGTTCTCAAGCGTGGTGAGGTATGGGGGCGAGTCCTATGCCTATGCCCACGGAGGCCACGGAGGCCTATGCCCGCCAGAGCACCTCATGTTACTGAGAAAGGCTATATTCATCTGTGGCTTTCTTATGGTTGCCCTTCATCCTCTCGTCTCTTAGACTTGCTAAATTGTCTGGGTCTGCATGAACGCACCAATAGGACACTTTATTTAATGAACAGCCCAAAATTTCAGCAATTTTAGCTTGTGTTTTCCCATCCTTGAGTAATAATAAAATCAGAATTCTTTCTCTAATATCTCCGTGTTCTTCCTCTTTTAAAGCTTTCTGTAGTTTCTCTATTTGTTGGAGAGTGAGATAATTTTTGGCTGGATTTTTTAGAAAAGTTGAATAAATTAAGTTTCTATTATACCCTATTTAAATGCACAACAGCTTAAATTAAAGGGTAGATTTGAATTGTCCTGTAATCGCTCCTCTAACCTAGGCAGATTATACTTACCCAGGTCAATTAGTTCAGTTTCAATCTGATTGTTGGCAACCAGTTTTTATAAAATAAATTTACCTACCTTTAAACTCTCCCTACCAATTCTACAGCTTCCTAAAAGGATAGGAATTGAAAGTTTTTTTTGACTTGATTTCTCCATGACCACCCTCTTGATTTACTCCTCTATTCCCTAAACAAAACAAACTCTTAACAAATCCCCCATCAATTTGTACACAAATTCCCGTGATATATCATGTTCGGCTAATCACTTCTCATTGTTCACGATCCTGTCGCAATCTCAGATGGTGGCGATCGCTTCGCTTCACGGAGTGACCCTCGCAATGACAAATTATAACTAATTTACCGGACATGATATAACTTGCTTTTTCGGAAACTGGGAACCCTTGCTACCCTCGACTACCGCTGATATAGGCTTCTGTAGTAGGTTGCTGAGGATTTTCAAAGATTTGTTTAACCGAACCCGCTTCAATCAGTCTGCCGCTACCATCTTTGACCCAGAACAGAGCGACATAATCAGCAATTCGTCGAGCCTGAGCCAGGTTGTGGGTAACAATTAAAATTGTGTATTTTCCTCGCAAATTTACAATTAGGTCTTCCACAATATGCGTGGTGATAGGGTCGAGAGCGCTGCAAGGTTCGTCCATTAACAGAATCTCTGGCTGCAATGCTAGGGTTCTAGCAATACAGAGGCGCTGTTTTTGACCGCCAGAAAGGCGAAGTGCCGGAGACTTCAGCCGGTCTTTGACTTCATCCCACAAACCTACATCTACCAGAACCTGTTCAACAATTTCATCGATTCTCTGGCGATCTTTGACTCCATGCTCCCTTAGTGGAAAAGCGATATTTTTCCAAATTGAGAGGGGGAAAGGATTGGGTTTTTGGAAGATGGTGCCCACCCGACGGCGAAGGGCAACTGTATCGGTTTTAGGATGGAGAATATCTAAGTCCTCCAGCCGGACTTGACCGCATATTTTACAGTTGGGAATCAAGTCAGTCAAGCGATTGAGGCAAGACAAAAAGCTAGTCTTGCCACATCCAGAAGGCCCAATAAGCGCAGTAATAGAACCTTTGGGAATGGAGAGCGTCACGTCTTGCAGGGCAAGGTTAGAGTTGTAGTATAGGCTCAACCGCTCAGTGTACAGGCAAGGTAAAGGCAAATCATTTTCAGAAGGAGAAGAAATGTATTCTGTTTCTGATGAAGGCATATCCATAAGCGAGTCGCGATCGAAGTCCCAAGACTTGGTGCAAGCAGATATCAATTTTGAATCCTACTATGAAGCCAGTGCTCTCCTATCCAAATAGCAGCGCCATTAGTCACTAATAGTAGAATCATCAAGACCACAACTGAGGCATAAGCACTGCTATCTCCACCAGAAACATTCATCGATAAGCTGTATATGTGCAGGGATAGAGTACGACCAGAATCCAGCAGGGACTCTGGCATCCGCTCAACGTAACCACTCGTATACATCAGAGCCGCCGTTTCAGCGATCGCCCGTCCGATACCCAAAATCAACCCAGCAGCTAAACTAGGAAATGCTGCGGGCAATAACAGGTTGACGAGGGTTGTGGTGCGTGAGAGTCCTAGAGAGGCAGCTCCCAAGCGGTATTCATGGGGAACAGACCGCAGCCCTTCTTCTACAGAACGGATCAGAATGGGCAGCACCATGCAAGCCAGGGTTAAGCCTCCCGAAAGAATCGAAAATCCAAGTCCCAGCGTCACACAGAAAAAGGCATTACCGAATAAACCGAAAACAATAGATGGAACACTGGCTAGCATATCTAAACTGCGCCGCACCAACCGTCCAAACCAGTTATTCAATGCAGTAAATTCAGCCAACAATATCGCTGTCCCCAATCCTAGGGGTACGGCAACTCCCAAGCAAACGCTTAAAAGCAGCCCTGTCGAAACTAGAATTGAGGCAATGCCACCTTGGCGACCGGCCTCTTCGGGTTCTTTCGTCAGGAATTCCCACGACAACTGTCCGGCACCATGCCAAACAATATCAACTGAGATCCAGAGGAAAACTGCGGTGACAGAAATTGCCACTGCCCAAACAAGCAAACTAAGTAGGATGTCTGCATAGGCAATCTTTTGGCTTAGTGCCATGAGGTCAGATTTTGTTGTCGCCGGACGGAGGGCGACGCCTGCTGGATTGTTCTGAGTTGGAGGGATATTGTGTCTTGACATTTGGCTAAAACATCTTTCTTAACTGTGAATTCAGATGCAAGATTCTCAAAACCTAGTTGTGATAAATTTCCTCTTGTGGGATCGCCTCTGCCAGTAGCACTAAAACAAGGTTTACCCCCATCAACAGCAGGCCGCTAACAAACAAAGCCGAGCGGTGATCTCCCAAAGCAAAATCCATTTCTAGAGCAATGTTTGCAGGTAGAGTCCGAATCGGCTCGAATACACTGCTAGGAATCTGAACAATGTTGCCACAAACCATCAAAACGATGATGGTTTCTCCGATCGCCCGACCCGTTCCCAGGATGATACTTGTGAACAATCCCGATCGCGCAGCAGGTAGAACAATCTCCCTGATGGTTCCCCAGCGAGATAATGAAAGAGCCACTGCACCTTGCAAATACTCTTGAGGTACTGCAGCTAAACTGGCATCAGCAATTAAGGCAATTGTGGGTGTAATGAGGAGCGCTAGCAACAAAATACCAGCTAGCAAGCTGGTTCCTGGCGGGTGTAAGCGATTAATCAGCGGAACCAGTACCACTAATCCCCAAAAACCGTAGACAACACCGGGAATTCCTGACATGATCTCCAGCAATCGTCGATACAGATTGGCAACCGGTTTGGGGGCGTAGTAGTGGCAAAACAAAGCTGACAAAATCCCTATAGGAGCAGCTAGTAGAACCGCACCCGCTACAACTAGCAGCGTACCGATCAGCATCGGTGTGAGACTGTAGACTCCTTCCATGGGATTCCAAGAAGTGTTCCTCAAGAATGGAAGTACACCTACTTTCCGGAACACCGGCACCGACTCCAGAACCAAGAATCCGATAATAAACAGGACAATTGTTCCTACAATCGCTGCAATACCCCGCAGGATCCAGATAAGTAACCGATCAACGTTTTGCGGGAACGAAGTTTTCTTTGCGGAAGATGTCATAGTTTTCCTGAGCCTGAACAAAATCGATGAATTGCTTGGTCAATTCTGTAGGTTGTCCCTTTGTCACTAAGTTGAGCGATCGCTGCCAGGGGAAACTGTTATCCGCAACAGCAGCACTTGTTGCTTTAACACCATCGAGAGTGAGAAGTTTCACCTTTACACCCTGCTGAATGCTTTGTTCTGTAGAACCAATAGAAACATAGCCGATCGTGTTCGGATTTCCAGCCACTGTTTTAATCCCCTGCTGGTCATCCCCAACGACAACATCAGCTTTAACCGCTTTATTGTCAATCCCAAAATAGTGCAAAAATAGCGTCAGTGTAGAACGTCCCTCTGCCTTGTGTACGAGCGTTATAGGAGCATCTTTACCGCCTAAGTCTTTCCAATTCTTGGTTTTCCCAGTATAGACAGCAACAACCTGTTTGCTGACAATTTTATCTAAGGGGTTGTCTGCATGAACAATTATGCTAATCCCATCACGACCAATGAGAAAGACCTGCATCCCTTTTTGCTCTTCTTCAGTTAGAGCCTCCGAAACCATACCGATGTCGGCCAATCCTTGACGTGCATCTGTCAACCCCCGCGCCGAACCGCCTGTATGGACATCAATGCGAGTACCGGGATGCTGTTTTTCAAACCGTTTACCCAGCTCTGAAACCAAAGGGGCGATCGTACTGGCTCCGGTAATAATCAACTTTTGCTGCTTCAATCCAGATTTTGGTTGTTCGGCACAGCTCTGCAGACAGAGAATTACACCGATCGCTAAACCTAGCGTTACTCTAAGACTCATGGGCATACCTATTTGGCAGTTATTTGTCGAGTTCAAGAACATTCTCATTAGTCTAGCAGCTTCATCTTCTCCCTTCATAAGAAATTGCCTCAAAAAAATTAACTTTTTTAACCGCAATTTAAAAATTTCTTGTTCGGCTTGATTATAGGCTTCATCGTACTTCGGGAAAAGTAGAAAAAGTAGGAAAAAGTTTGTAAAGTAATAAAAACTTTTAGAACTTCACTCTTGTGCTGAAAACCGACATATGCTTCAGTCACAAACTGTATCTTAGGATAGCTTATTTGACGGGAATATCCAGAAACTGTGAAGTTTTATTGCTAGTTATAGAAATAGAATCCATTTTTTGGATAATGAATTCTGTATGACAAAGCGTCCTAGCTCTCCCGTTTTTGGCAGAGGTAAGCCAATCTGATTTTTGGGTAAGCCTTACCAGAAACGACTTTAATCTAAAATTTTTCAGGAAGCTATCAACGAAACAGGAGTTTTCCAGTCTAAGGGGTCGTCCAAAAAAAATAAGGCCGCCACTTTAAACCTAGGGAAAGTAATCCTATCTTTAGTCCGTGAGTTAGTGACTAGCGACTAGGGACACAAGCTTGAGATTCGCGCACGAAGGGCTTATTCTTATACGACTCCTAAGTGCGGGAGAGCCAGCGTCACAGTCATCATTATTTGGAAGTAGAAAGTATCTGGAGATAATTAGAATATGAGCCTAACTAGACGAGAACTCATTCAATACGGGTTGACCGCGAGTGGAGCGCTCCTACTACCCCTACAATTTCCCAATAAAGCTTTAGCTGACGTTACATCAGCTAGCGCTACATCTGCTACAACTACTCCTTGGGCATCCTTTACAACCCCCCTAACCTTTCCAAAGGTTCTTCAGCCTTACAATTCTGATGACGAATTTGATTACTATGAAATTGTTATGAGGAAGGAAAAGGGAAGATTCGCAAACGACCCCAATGAATATGAGTTTTGGGGCTACAATGGTATGTTCCCTGGTCCTACAATCAAGAAAAGAACGTGTCGGCAAGTAAAGGTTAGTTTCGTGAATAAGTTAGGCAAAACCAACATTGGTTGGCAGGGGTGCCCTTTCGCTGAAGGAGAACAGCTGGAAGAGATTAAAGCAGTAATACATAATCACGGCATGCCTTCCTTACCCGAGTACGATGGCTTTGCTGAAGACTTTATTCGGCCAGAGCAGTTCAAGACCTATATATATCCCAACAACCGCGCTGCTACATTTTGGTATCACGACCATCAAGCTGCCAGAACTATGCGTAATGTGGGAATGGGGCTGGCAGGTATGTGGATTCTGCAAGATCAGACAGAGTACGATCTCAATCTACCTCAGGGTAAATACGATGCACCGCTAATCTTTCAGACTCCCCCTTTCACCTGGATACAAGGCCAGGAAATCCCAACCCCTCCTGAGCAACCCAAATGCCCTCCTCCTCGTACTTATACCCCTCCTACTTTAATCAATGGTGTTTACGAACCTCTGTTGAAGGTGGACACTCATAAGTACCGCTTCCGGTTATTAAATTCAACAGCCAATCAAATTTACAACCTTGTACTGGTCTCCTATGACCAAAGCACCCAACCCGTAGATGAATCCATCATTGTAATTGGCACTGATAGTGGACTGAGAAACACTGCAGTACCAACGGAAAAGTTAGCATTTGTGATGGCAGATCGCTATGAAATTATTATCGACTTTAGCCGCCGCCAAATCGGCAGTAGGATAGCGCTGGTGGATAGAGTTGACGGAAAAGGTGATACGCCGCTCATCTTCTTTGAGGTTGCTCAAGAAGTGGAGGATAACAGTTCGCTTCCCTTGCAACTACGCCCTTATCGACCTGTGAACGCCGAAGTAGCTTCTCCAAACCATGGCGCAGACGAGGAATTTATTTTTGATTTCGTTGGCAAAGCTGGTTGTTCGCCTGACGATCGAGCCGGATCGATCAACGGCGAGGTGTGGGATCCGGACTCCATTCAAGCCTATGCAGGATTAAAGACTTGGCAGAAGTGGCGTTTAATCAACCCTCTACCCCAACCAATTCATCCTGTTCATATTCATTTACTCGACTTTCAGATCGTCCGCCGTACTGATCTTAACACCCATCAGGAACTTGCTCTCCCTGTCTATGAAAAGGACTCTTGGAAAGATGTCTTCTACCTCAGACCTAAGGAAGCCATAGACATTGTTGGTGAGTTTGGACCTCATGTAGGTCAATACATGATGCACTGCCATAACTTGGATCACGAAGACTGCGATATGATGACTAGCTTTGCAGTGTTCGATCCAACAGGTAAGGAACAACCTACAAGCCCACTTGCCGCACCAGCGCAGAACCTGCCACCAGGTTTTGTGCCCAAAGACCCAATTTATAAGGAATACTCAATTGAGCTAACGCCCCCATTCCCATCATCATGTGCCAACATGCATGTACCCGATCCAGGTAGTTGACACTCTCCGGCCTAAAGACGCGGAAATTATTGGTGCACGGACTCGCCGTTAGACGATAGGATTGCTCCAATCCCTTGCGTAGGGCAAATCTCCCCAAGCGTTAGTTCGGAGTGTACCCCACGGTACACGGTGCTAAGTTCAGGATATTGATGGTAGCATTTATGTCTCTATCTTCAATAGACCTCTCGAGAAATTAAAGGTGCATTACATAGAACTATTGTAGAGACGCGAAATTTCGCGTCTGTAAATTCTTTGTTGGAGAGGTTTAATGAATCCACAATGTGGATATACATGGGTTCTTGTAGACAGAGACTTTTTTACTTTCTTCTCGTACTGAGGTAAAACCCGCCCCGACAAACTAACTTGTTCCATTGGTGTCAAATGCCAACCCAATTGGTATAAGCTGTTGTGCATTTAAATAGGGTGTGAGGATTTGGTGAAAGGGAACAGGGAACGGTTCACGGGGAACAGACAATATGTAATTTAAATGCACGACAGCTTAACTGGTAATTGGTTTGGAATTTTCATTACCCATTACCCATTACCAGAAGGATTAAAGGGGTTTACCATCCGGATTTGGTATGATTAGGTTTCTTGCACAAAAAGGGAAAGTTCTATTAACTTTCCCCTTTCGCTATGGGGTAGAGATTTTTGACTAATGCAAGCTATCCTATTACAAAAACTTGCTCGTTGTATTTGTTATTATAAAAAATCTGGCGCTCGCTTCGCAGACAAAAGTTCTAGAATTCGGAAATGGCAAAAGTTTTCGGAGAGTGACAGAAGAGGCATATCTAGAAAGGACAGCAGTTTCTGAATCTCCTTGTTCGCGAATCATTGAGGGCTGCTATAAACTTCTTCTGTTACGCTAAGCAGAGGAAAATAAATACCGGCCTTTGTCAATCTCAGAAGAATATCCTTGCAGTCAAAGAATTTCGGCTATTGTTTTTCCGAGATTGACACAAGAGGGATAGTCTAAACTCAGTTGGCTTCTTCGCCCATATTAGTCATCCCCATATACTTCATCATCGAACTCTTGGATCTTTTCAAGATCGTATCCTCTATGAGCTTGAGAGC
The DNA here is from genome assembly GCF_036702495.1 of Microcoleus sp. C2D2. Lineage (NCBI taxonomy): Bacteria > Bacillati > Cyanobacteriota > Cyanophyceae > Oscillatoriales > Microcoleaceae > Microcoleus > Microcoleus sp. C2D2. The sequence continues at coordinate 19,756 of NZ_JAUBTO010000051.1, forward strand.
GTGTCCTGAAGAACAGAGTAGATAAATCCTCAACCCCCTTCTGGCTTGCTTCGGCGGGCGAATTAGGTAAGACTTTGGGGGCGGGCGAATTAGGTAAGACTTCAGGGGCGAACGAATCTGGGATTTCGGAACGTGACAAATCTGGGAGTTCAGGAAGGGGTCTATTACCTGTGAGTTCTCGGTCAATATCGGGTGCATTGTGCGCTAAAGCACTACTAACACTAAATTGAGCGAGGAACACACTCAAGACAACAACCAGGATGACTTTGACAAAAATTGAGTTCCACATAGCAATTGTGTATGTTTTTTCAGTAAAATTAAATTATATCTTATTATGCTAGCAGCTTGCTCATCCTATAGTAGGGTAAAAATTTTTATAGAAAGATATTCTACAGGCAAAACTGTTTATCAAATTAAGTATGGCTTACTCTCAAATTACCTGATTCAACAACTAAAACGCCCACCGTTCGCTATGACCTTGGCGTAAGACGGGCTGGCGATCGCCGTGACATTTCCATAAGTCCTGACACTTTCATTTGGGTGTGGTCATAAATAGTTGGTTGAGACTGACACGGGGACGCGGGGACGCAGAGAAATTGTCTATACATCACCAACTGGTTTTGACCGAACCGCTCTCATTTTTTCTTGGATCTGAGGGGGACGATTCAAGGTTGTCCAATCTACATCTTGAACGTGCTGAGCAAACTTCCAATGGTGACCCTCTAGATCTACGCACTCATAAACACGATCGCCATAGAAGCTGGTAGTGGGTTCGTAGAGGATTTTGGCTCCTGCCTTGCGGGCACGCTCAGCATGTGCATCGACATCATCCACATAAATGAAGAGTCGTTGGGTGATTTGACCGTTCAGTGAGCGAGGGCTTTCGCAGCCTTCGTGCTCGGCAGCAAGCCCTAGCGCGACGAGGCTATCCTCAACTTCCAGTTGACCGTGGAAAACCATGCCATCCTCATCATCAGTCATTCTGATACGAACTACAAAGCCAAACGCTTCAACCAGCCAGTCAATAGCAGCACCCACGTCATCATAGAACATGTGTGCGAAAATGCGGGGCATATTTTTAGGGGGATTGGCAACCATTGAAAAACCTACTAATAGATTTGACTAACAAGACGTGATGGGGATTATAAGACAGCCTGAAAACTCTGTCAACATTTGCTATGCAACTGCTACAGGACATTCTCCATCTTTTGAGTCAACCAGGATTGCTCTCGGCATCGTAACTGCTCGATCGCCTCTACAGCCCAGATCCCTGAGTAGCTATCCCGCAGCATAGCAAAGTTACCGACTGAGTTTCCCTCAGTTGGAATGCCAATCACGGCAATATCTTCGTTGCTAACCCCCTCTTTATTGACAACAAATTGGGTCTGCTCAGTCATATCGATCGCGCCCGAGTAATACCCTTGCTGATTTGGGAGAATCGACTTATTTTCGTAAAGCCCGATCGTGCCGCGTTGGAAAAGATTCTGGTAGAGAGGAGTTACATCTCGCGAGATATCTATATCTGGATACCGAGCATCAATCAGAGTATCAACTTGCACCACAACTTTGGGAATTTCATCACACAGAAGTTCAAAACACTCATTCACCTCATCGAGCCGTAAGCGAGGGCTACGTGCCACTGAACAATCCAAAAATCCAGCCTTGAGGAGGGCCAGGAGCTTTTCAATATTAAGAATGGGAGGACCCAAGGAAACTCGTTTGAACCTGGGGAAGTAATACTCTACTAGCTTCTTGTGTGACTCCGGGGTGAGCCCCCCAAACTGTAGAACTGAACCTAGGGTTTTGCGGACTCCATACCAAATATCCATAGCAGCCCGGATACCGCACTGTGTGGGGCCTCGGTAAGCGCGGGCAATTTCTTGCTCCATGTAGCGTCCGATAAAGTCGGTTAACTCTTCTCCAGTTGCAAAATGACGGTCACCAATTGGATCGAGCACCTGCCAATAGTCAAATCGAGCCCGATCCGGATGGGCCAGCAGGTAGTCTTCAATGACCTGGCGTACCGCCTCCGCATCATTCCCGCAAGCTACCAGTCGGTCTCGATCCTCATCAGTCTTCATCTCCACTCGGTAGTAGCAAAGCTGCATCTCCAACTCCACAAGAGGCCATACATCCCTCTCCAGGTCAAGTTTGCCCCCAGGTGCCTGCCGCCTCAGGTTAGCCAACGCACTGTCAGTCAAAAAAGTGAGCGGTGGTAAATCAATCACCCTATCAACTTTAGGCACCATCGGCAGACCACTACGACAAAAGGGGAAGATCGATCGGGGTTCTTTGCCACAGGCTATGTAAGACAGTGTCCCGTCCGTTGAGCGCTCAAAACGACCACCGCGACCTTCAGTTAATTCGAGAACCGCATCGATAAACGTCAATCCCATGCCCTTCATCGCGACTTTGGCACCTGCTGAAACCCGGTCCATAACCTCTACTACGGGATACACAAAGGGGATGAATGTTGCGCTGGGATGCTGTTGAGTAAAGTCGTGATAGCGCTTTTCCTCATAGCCCGCTGTGAGGGAAGAATGACCAGTAGCAAGCAGGATCTTGTCAGCTTTAATAGTTTCCCTATATCCCTTCTGGGTCACAAACTCTAGTTCATATCCCTGTTGTTGGGGTCGAATATCAACTACCTCTGCCACATGACAGAAAACAGTTACATTCAAGGGAACCTGTTTGAGGAGATGACGAAATCCCTCCATGAGATAGCGGCCTATAACGCTCCTGGAGAGATACTCTTCCCCGGTCAACGGCTGAGGTGGCTGAACCGTCTCATGGTACCAGTTCACAAAGTTGGCTCCTCTCCCGGCTACGATCGGCGGATCGGGTGCATCCCACAAATCAATCGCCGCAGCGTTAATGTTAGCCTTGATGTATTCAGGCTGATCCGGATCGTAAATAGGGCTAGCCCCAAAATGAGGGGAACGATTAAAAACATGAATACGAAGAGGAGTGTTCAAAGGGCGAGCATTGAACTGGGCCAACAGCCTTTCAAGGCAATAGAACCCCTTCGGTCCCAGTCCCACAATGGCTACTGTATGAACCTGTTGCTCCTCAAACTCTTGGGTCGATTCTCCGCTGCTTGCAACAACTCTTCTCGACATTAGTCCAGACATGGGTTTGTTCTGATACATTTACGCGACACAATACAGAAAATTCCCGGACAATGCAACGATAGCAACACCATCATTACTCCTCAGTTGTCTTCTTTTGAATATCTTTTCCACTCTGAAAAGCTTCCCCAAAACCTTACAAATCCTGACAAGGCAGACAATAATTAGCTTTAGCGTTTTCTTCCTGTTTCACACGAGCAGTAATCCCAAACAACTGTCCTGAGACAACTAGCTTAGGCGGATTTCCTTGGAGATACTGCAAGCATGCTATACAGCGATCCTAAATCATTTGTGAATTTCTTACTCCCGGACCTTAGTAAGGGGAGGGCTGGGGTGGGGTAAAAAATTTACGACTTTTGCAAGCATACTATAGTTTTTTATTTTTATCAGTTATGTTACCAGACATGTTGTGCTTTTTTTACCCTCTGGATAGACTCACAATTCTAGTTATCCTCTAAAATGTTAACTATTTGCTAACCTTGGAGGCTCGACATAGGTGCTAGAGTTCTATCGTTCCTTTAACGAAATTAGAGTGTTTTTCTTGGTTTGGATCGGTCAATTTGTCTCCCTGATTGGCTCTCGCCTAACGACGTTTGGTCTCAACCTCTGGCTCTATCAAGAAACAGGATCGGTCACCGGCTTTGGGTTACTCGTTCTGTGTAGCAGCGTGCCCGGCCTACTACTCTCTCCAGTGACGGGGGTCTTCGTTGACCGTTGGAGCCGACGTTGGACGATGATCCTTGCAGACTCCTGTGTAGGGCTATGTACCCTGACTGTTGCTTGGCTATTTGCTACGGATCATCTTTCAATCTGGACTCTTTATGGCCTTACTGCCCTCAGTTCCTGCTTTGAGGCATTTCAATCTACGGCTTATCTGTCTGCGACAACCTTGCTTGTTCCAAAAGACCAGTTGATCCGCGCCAGCGGTCTGACAAGATTGGGAGGCGCTGTCACTAAAATCATTGCGCCTTTTGTGGCCGGGATCCTTCTGGAAGCGATCCAGCTTGAAGGCATTATTCTGATTGACTTTGCCACTTTACTTGTTGCGCTTGTGCCCCTTTTTCTCCTGCGATTCCCTGAAGTTCGCGATGATGGAGAACTCACTCAACCTCAACCCTTTTTCGAGGCAGTGGGCTATGGTTGGCAGTACTTAATCACGAGACCTGGACTTTTAGGACTGATGATTTTCTTAGCTGCCAGCAACGTTGCGATCGGAGCCTTTAGTGTATTATCAACTCCTCTGATTTTGACGCTGACATCGCCAACGGGATTGGGAACTGCGCTCTCTATCAGTAGTTGTGGTCTAGTGGTTGGAAGCTTGTTGATGGGGATTTGGAAATCCCAAGGACAGCACATCAAAACCCTATTTAGATGTATGGTAGCTGCTGGGCTGTTTATCCTAGTGTCAGGATTACGCCCCTCCATCTATCTATTTACCACCGCTAATTTTTTCTTGTGTATGATGTTTCCCATTATCACAGGCTTGGTACAAGTAATTTTCCAGAAAAAAGTTGCACCTGATGTCCAAGGTCGCGTATTTAGTCTACAGGAGCCACTTGCTACTGCTGGTATAACCGTGGGGTATGCCATAGCTGGTCCTTTGGATGAGCTTGTGTTTGAACCCTTGATGACCTCAGATGGGTTGTTTGCAAACACCATTGTTCAGACGATTGGGCTCGGTTCAGGTCGTGGCATGGCTCTTTTAGATATAGTCATGGGGGGGTTGCTTGTCATAGCAACCCTCTGTGTTTATCAGTACCCTCGTCTGCGGCAACTAGAGGATGAGCTCCCTGATGAAACAAAGCTCACCGTAGAGCTGCCTGCCTGATCGCAGAGACCTCAAGCTGACGGGGTTGTCACCCCGTCAGAACCTCAACCACTGGAGCCAATCCCTAACGAGCTGTCTCCATCTGTCGTTTGTTGACCAAAGCCTCGGTATACCAAAGCAGTGAATTGATAAAACCATCGAGTTGTGCATTGAGCTTTACATCGCGCACCTGTCCCTGCTCATCAAACATCTCGCGGACTTGAGCAATGGGGAATGGCTCGGGGATCGGTAAGCCCCCCAAAGCCAGACTGAGGAGGCGTAATTGAGCGAGACAATTGATCCCACCAAATTGGCCTGCGGATACTGTACAGATGCCAACAGGTTTGTGTTTCCATGCCTGAGCCGGTATGTAATCCAGAGCATTTTTGAGAATACCGGGATAGCTGCCTTTATATTCCGGTGCCACAATCAACACCCCATCAGCCTGACTGAGCCGATCGCAAAACTGTTGCAGATTGGAGGGAGGTTTTTCCATGTGAGGATCGTATCGCTCTTCCATGATCGGAAGTTGATAGGTCTCTAGGTCAATGAGCTCTGTTTTGAGTCGATCGCGATCTTGCATGCGTGCAAGAATCCACTCGGCTACCTTGAGGCTCTGCCGCCCCTTTCTATAGGTACCGAGCAGGATAGGAATATAAGGTTTCATTAGTTGATCTCCAGTTTGTGTTATGGAAGTGATTGAGCCTGAATAGACTTACTCCCCATGGGTGTTCGTCTCCGATTGATAATAATTCAAAAACGGTAACGCCTTCTGGTTGTATTCTGGTGAAACATATTCCATCTATCAAGGGAAGATCTATGCCAATTATGGTGGAGCCGATTCGAGTTCTGGTTTGTGGTGCTGGTAGTGCTGCCCATGCTCTAGCGGGAATTATTTCGATGCATCCGGGTGTGGAAGTTCGGGTTTTCATCGACAAGGCTGACAAAGTTTGTAGATGGCGAGAGGAGATGAACAGTCACGGATTGACGGTCACTGTTTGGAAGGAAAACAACGATCGGGTTAACTTCGTCGCCAATCCGTTTCTGGTCACTGATAACCCAGAAGAGGCAGCCCGCCAGTGTGACCTCATTATCTTGGCTCTTCCGGCTTTTCTACATTGGCAGTACCTGAACTTACTGGCCCGGTACATTGAAGAAAGAGCCATTATCGTCGGTCTCCCTGGCCACAGTGGATTTGAATTTGATGTGAGGAATGCATTAGGGCCAAAGGTCAATACCTGTGTTGTGATGAATTTTGAATCCCTACCCTGGGTCTGCAGCTTAGTTGAATTGGGTAAGGCTGTGAATATCTTGGGCACCAAGAAACAACTGACTGGTGCGCTAGAGGGTGATCTTACTCAGGTGAGGATCCCAGATCCAGTTGGGTGTCTGCAAAGCCTTGTGGGAGATATGCCAAAACTATTTGTCTCAGGACACTTACTTGGGATAACGCTTATGTCACTGAACTGTTGCCATCCTATAATGATGTATGGGCGCTGGAAAGATTGGAATGGCAGTCTCCTTGAAGAACCGCCCCTATTTTATCATGAGATTGATAAATATACATCAGAACTGATTGAGAAGATCAGTGATGAAATTCTGAAGATTAGCTACTCGATCGTAACAGAATTTCCCAATGTCGATCTTTCTCAGGTGATTTCTTTCTATGAGTGGTTTATCATCCATTACGGAAATTACATTAAAGATCAAACGAACTTAATGACAATCTTTAGAACCCACTCTAGATATGAAGGCATTACTCATCCAATGCTCCCAACGATAGATGGCAAGTATATGCCAAACTTCAATCAGCGTTTTATCACAGAAGATGTGCCGTTTAATCTGGTTGTTATTCGTGGCATCGCCGAGATCGCTGGCGTCCAAACCCCTTACATCGATACAGTCCTATCGTGGTGCCAGAATAAACTGGAGAAAGAGTATTTAGTGGGCTCTAGATTGGTGGGGAAAGACCTGGCGACTACCCGGTGTCCCCAGAGATACGGCTGTAAAACTCTGGCTGATATTCTAACGAACACTCTCTAGTAAATACGAAAATAGAGATTCTCTCCTAGCTGTTTCATTACTCAAACAGATCGGAGGCAATAGCTCGTCGATATTTTGAGGTAGTTCGGGAAATTTCTCCAATTGTCTTGTTGTTTGCCCAAGAGATATTAGACCTCTTGCAACAGTCGTCGCTGGGGTACTATAAGGTCAAGAAGCCGTCGCTCCAAAAGTATATCCTACAGGTTTGGTAATTGGCTATGTCTGGAAATACGCTGGCTCTGGTGTTTAGCTGGGGTCTATCTCTATGCAAGCAAAAATACCGTAATGCGATCGCGTTGCGACTAATGACATACTCTTTACAGTCGTAGGTAGGGTCAAACTGGGATTAGTTTCAAATACATTTGTATGGAATTAGTAGCGGAATTAATAAAAACAAATGGCAATAAGCTTCAGTGCTATTAACGAGGTCTAAAGGCTATGAAGCTGAGCAAGTTTATTTTTGAGTTGATGTCGTCGCCCCTCCGACTTTTCCGACTATTTTTTTGTTAAGAATTAGGCAACAATCTGTTATTATAATGGACGGGAATCCAAGATAAATGGCACAAGATGGCAACCAATTTACCATTAAAAACTGGTGCAAGTATAATTTCCCACAGAAAACTCCCTGTGGTTAACAGCTACAAGGAATGGGATACTCTCCAAGAAGTAATTGTCGGTCGCGTTGAAGGCTCTGCAATACCACAATTTGAAGCGAATGTTAAGATGGATGCCCCACCCAGATACTGGAATTTTTTTCAACAGTATGGGGGTCAACCTTTCCCTGAAGACCTAGTTGAGACAGCATCAAAGGAACTCAATGAGTTCTGCAAGATTTTAGAAGCCGAAGGTGTAACCGTGCGGCGACCCGATATAATTGACTTTTCTAACTCGTATAAAACTCCAGATTTTGAAGCTTCTGGGTTGTATGCTGCCATGCCTCGCGATGTCCTGATTGTTATCGGCAATGAAATTATCGAGGCTCCAATGGCGTGGCGATCGCGTTTCTTTGAATATCGTGCATATCGTTCCTTAATGAAAGAGTACCTCAAAGGAGGAGCCAAGTGGACAACAGCTCCGAAACCTTTAATGTCAGATGAACTCTACGATTTTGAATTCGCTGCCAAATCGCCAGAAGAGCAAGAAGCATTAGTTAAAATTGGGCAGTATGTGACAACAGAGTTTGAACCCTGCTTTGATGCTGCTGATATTGTGCGCTGTGGGCGCGACCTATTTGTGCAGCGCAGTCACGTCACTAACGAAATCGGGATTACTTGGCTCAAGCAGCACCTGGGCGACCAGTTTAGGGTTCATACAGTCAAGTTCAAGGATTTCAACCCAATGCACATTGATGCCAGCCTTGTACCCCTAAAGCCTGGATTAGCGCTAGTTAACCCGGAAAGACCGTGTTATCAGAGCGAAATCTTCAAGAAAGCTGGCTGGGAACTCGTCGAAGCAGCGCAACCCACCACGCCAGACTCTTGGGAACTTCCCATTGCTAGCAAGTGGATCAGTATGAATCTTCTGTGCTTGGATACAGAACGGATTGTTGTGGAAAAGCAGGAAGAACCGATGCAGAAACTCCTGAAAGATTTGGGCTTTAAAGTAATTCCTGTTGATTTCCGACACTTTTACACCTTTGGAGGTTCATTCCACTGTGCAACCTGTGATGTTCGACGAGATGGAAAACTTGAAGACTACGGATTTTCTGAGCCTTGTGACGAGAACTCACTGAACAGACATCTCCAATAACTGCCAAACCTTTTCCCCGCTTGGTTTCTTGTCCGAAGCTCGCTTCGAGCTTCGGACAAGAAACTAACAGTTAAATAAGGGTTTGAAGACTATAGCGATTCTAATTGAGTTGTGAACACTAACCATACATATAAAGTTTGGGAAATCCAAATATTTGACGATTCATAAAAAACATAAATAACCTCTTTACTATGGCAAAAGATTTACAGGGATAGGCAAATTTCCTTAAGAGATTCTTTCTTATAACCAAATATCTTCTACTGGATTTTGTTCGGGGCTTAGGAGATACAATTTATTTGCAATTCTTCGGGATATTTTCCTTTATTTACTAATTCTAAATATTATCTTAATTGTTGTGATTTATGATAGGTCGCTCCCTCCAAAATGATTATCAGTCTTGAGTTTTGGCGTTGTTTAATCAAAGATTTTAAAAAGCTAATTGTATTTGCTGAATCTCCTTTTTCATAGGGTTGTACTAAAAATTATTTATTTCCATAGTCTAAGGCTCCATAATAGATTTGCCTCTGTTTTTGATTGGTCATTTCTACTTCTACTCCGAGCGCTTTTTCCCCAAACATACCCACATACATCTCCCCACAACAAATGACATTCATCTAACATGAACACACATAACTTACCTTGTTTTATATCTGACTGCCAGGTTTCTAAATACTCGTTAATTTCTTTTTTTTGAGATTCTACCAATTTGGGGTCTCCTTTAGGATTCTTCTTTTGGGACTTTTTTCAACTAATTTGAGCTGATTCAAATAAAGAATATAGCGGTTCTCAAAAAAGTGAGGTATGCCCTATGCCCACGGAGGCCTATGCCCATGAGTACCTCATATGAGAGCTCGAAAGGCTATAGTAACTCTGTTGTGATTGATAAATGACTCCCTATTTGGATTCTATATAGATAGCTAATTCTGCCAAATCCCACATTTCTCTCTGACTTAGCCAGAGAATTATTTAGGCTTTTTCTGATTTACTTAAATAGCCATGCTTCCCTTTTTACAGAATTTTTAGCCCTTTCACTCCCCAAATTGAAAATTTATTATTCCATTTACTAATAAATCCCAACGAAACGTTTAACAGTTTAATAATTTGACGATAAGATATCCCTGATAAACTCCATTTAACTACCAATGCTCGTTTAATTTCTCGATGATATGAAGTTGATTGAATAAAATCATCTAACTCTAGCTCTTGCTTTTTGCGATCGAGTACCTGGCTATCCATTTTGGCACTTCTCTGTTTATTATGCTTTTTATATTTGATCGCATGGGTGTTCACAAATCAATTAGGATTGCTATAGATTATTAAATGAAGGAGAAATGGTTATTAAATGGGATAGAAAAATCCCAAATAAAGGCAATGCTATTTTATCCGATTTAGCTGCGTAGCAGCTTATACGTTTATTTATTGTTTAGCAAGAGAGTCGGTGATTTTTTGAGCAATGAAATTTTTAATCTGGTGACTGACGCTCTTCATGAGAGAAAACGCGAGAACCCTTTTTCGGCACACTATATATAGTGTGCCTGCGTAAGTCCTGATGATGGTTAATTCACCGGACACGATCTTACTAATTGCCAATTCCCTAATTCCAACGCTTCTTGCGCTGTCGCTGGTTCGCCACCGACTCCACCAGTCCCAGCGCGAGAAAATTACTCAGCAGCGACGCATTCCCGTAACTGAGGAAAGGCAGCGGAATGCCCGTAACCGGAGCCAAGCCAATGTTCATCCCAATATTTACGAACACCTGAAAAATCAACATTGACAGTACGCCGATCGCCAGCAAAGAACCAAAATTATCGTTAGCAGTTTGAGCGATCATCACCAACCGGAAACAAATTATCCAGAACACCACCAGCACGCAAATGCAGCCAATAAAGCCCAATTCTTCGCCAATAGCTGAAAAGATAAAGTCCGTATGCTGTTCGGGAATAAAGTTAAGCTGAGTTTGCGTTCCGCGAAACAAACCCCTACCTTTGAGTTCCCCCGCCCCAATAGCAATCCGAGATTGAATCAAGTGATATCCGCTGCCTAAAGGGTCTTTCTCCGGGTTTAAAAACCCTGTCAGACGCATTTTTTGATAATCCTGCAGCACATTCCAAAAAAGATGTCCGACGTGTCCAGAAACAACGTTCACCAGCACAGCACCGAAAGTCCCCAACCATGGCCAAGGCAGGGTTCGCCAAGCGATAATACCCGCAAGAACTACCCAGGCTACCCAAATCGGTGTAGACAGGTTGTTGAGGAGAACTGAGAATAGAGGAGAGAATAGCAATATCAGCCAGCCGGGATTGACATTTCCCCAGTAAAACATCCCCATTGTGATTGCGCCGAACACCAAGGAAGTACCTAAATTTGGTTCGGCAAATATCAATCCCCAGGGTACAGCCATAATCGCCAGCATCCTCAACATATTACCCACCGTGGGGACAGTCTTGTCGTGCAGGAGAGCTGCTAAAGTGACAATCATCCCTACTTTGGCAAATTCTGACGGTTGCAGGTAGAAGCCGCCGACGTTGATCCACCGTTGGGCGCCGAGCCCTGTAGTACCGATAAAACGCACTGCGATCAGCGACAAATTGATTAATATGTAAATCGGCCATTTCCACTGAATCAGTATTTGGTAGCGACAGCGGGAAATGATGATGGCGAGGAACAAGCCGACTCCGCCAGTTACCCAGTGCCGCCACCAGTCGATCAGCCCCTGGTTGATTTCGACGCTGCGGATCATGATTCCCCCGAAGATGGTGAGGCCGATGCAAGTGGCAAACAGCCAAGGGTCTGATTCTTCCCAGGGTTTGAAGATGGATTTCCAGCGATTTCTGACTTGTATTCTCTGCAACATGAGGATTTTAGATTTTAGATTTTAGATTTTAGATTATCGAGCCGATTTTCGGAAGTTGTGGATATAGTTGGGATTCAGAGCCTGCACCGTACTGTAGAAGCATCGGTGTCAGTATGTCACTTTATTCGGCGAGTTGTACCGAGGTTCCGGGCCGTCAGCAACGGGCCGCATCGTGCGCGGACACACCAATCTCGTAGAGTGCGCGCGGGGCACCGAGTACCAATCGACCTGTAGGGTGCACAGTGCGCACATTACCCGAATTTGGAACCACAAATCAAGGTTCGAGGTGATAGCGGACCGATCGCGATCGCACAATAGCCCATCGCGATCGGCAAGTTCTAGAATACTCAGGCTGGTTCGTAAAGGTATTCAAAACCGTTACCGTCGGGGTCTCTGCCGTAAAAAGATGCTGTACCGTCGCGGTGTTCGTGAATGTGGGTGACGGAAACACCATCGGCTTTGAGTTGTTGGTAAGCCGATTCCATTTCGGCGCGATCGTCAAATACAAACCCAAAATGCGGCCCTGCTTGGTCGTAACTCGGACTCAACAGCGCCAGCCCGTCCTCTCCTGCTTTCAAATAAGCCCAGTCTGCATCTTTCCAGACTAACTCCATGCCCAAGTTTAGATAGAACTCAGCAGATTTCTCTATGTCTTGCACACAGACGGCTACGTGTCCCAATCGTTTTAGTTTCATATCTACCAAATTTATGGTTGTGCTTTAGTTTATTGTATCTATTTTCTCATTTATTGCTCGATTAATTAGGTATTTTTTTGGTTTTGGGTGTCGTGCATAACTGTACTTTTTCTACTTGTTTGCTGGCGTCCATTTCGCTAAAAACTTGAACGGCGCGGTCAAAATTTCCTTGGGTTTTCTCGATGTTACCAAGTTTTTGCTCTGTCAGTGCTAATTGATAGCAAGCTTCGGCTTGGTCTAATGAGAGCGCCGATCGAGTATTTGGATTGCTTCTGCATGGTGCTGCATGGCGAGGGTCAATCGATTTTAGATTTTAGATTTTAGATTTTAGATTTTAGATTGACCCCACGGATAAATGCGGGGGCTTGAGGATTTTCGATTTGCGATTTTGGATTGATTCCACGGATAAATCACGTGGCGGGTACCACCTTTGAAATTCGCTTGTCAAATTCTCCCCGTTCTCGGTACAGGCTTTGACGGCACTTCTGCAGCAACAATTTGTCCCGACTGCGTTTCTACTTTGGAATAGCTGCGCCCAAATCGCTCTACAACCTATCTTCAGGAGAAATCCATCATCTCTATTAACTATGTTGAACAGGATTTACGCAAGTACGCTGGATCGGTTCTAGTACCATCTGTCGAGAGTTAAAAAGGCAGGGACTAACAAAAAAAAGACGCTAGGTAGCAGTCAAGCGGTGACGCCGTGCGGGTGCCAAAATTAATCAAAAAAGCCCTTGCGTCGAGGGAAAAAGAAGCCTGCGGTCTAACGGTACTCCGTTGAGTCAGGTTTGTTCGCAGGAAGCGCTAAAATCTTCTCAAGCTTGCTTGACCCGAAGAGGTTTCCCAAAAAAAGACTACTCCTTCAAACGTTGGGGATGTCAGGCAAGCGCTACCATTACACCTAGAAAAGGGAGAAAAATCAAATGGCTTACAGTGATTTTACTTTAGAAAAAGTGCAAAAGAATTTTGATTTGACTATTTCAGAAGATTTGGATATTTTTGCCAATGTTCCTGAGTTAGAACCTAGTAATTTACTCACTGAATTTTTAGCAGACTATGCACAACTGGCATTAAAAATTAATACAGAAAAAGCGCGGTCGGAAATGATTATTGCGCCGATTTTGCTGGATTTCAGAAAACAGGTTTCCTCGAAAATTAGTTTATTTTCTGGAGTCGATTTTAATGTGGATTATGAACGGGGATTAAACGGAACCTGCGACTATATAATCAGTAATTCTACAGAACAGTTATTTGTTAAATCTCCGGTCATTATTTTGGTAGAGGCTAAAAAGGAAAATATTGTAGGAGGGTTAGGTCAGTGTACTTCAGAAATGTTAGCTGCTCAAGTTTTTAACGAACGGGAGGGCAATAAAATACCAGTAATTTTAGGAGCAGTTACTTCAGGAAATATTTGGAGGTTTTTACAATTAGAAGAAAAGCACCTGAGAGTTGACGCGACAGAGTATTATCTGAAAGATGTCAATAAAATCTTAGGAATTTTGGCAAACGGAGTACACTCTTTGTCGTCACCTATAATATAATTGTGCCATCTATGCAGTTTCACTCGATTTAACCGTGCCGCCCATACCGACAGTCACAGTCAAGTCAGGATACAAGCAGCAATCTATTGATACCAGCATTGAGGCGGATGTGCTGATGTTTCAGCTATTGCGACAGTTAACGCCCCAACAAAAAGTACAGCGGACTTGCGCTTTCAATCGAGCGATCCGAAAGCTGGCAATATTCGGAATGGAGAGCCAGTATCCCAATCTTACCAAGGCAAAAGTTCGGCAATAATTTATTAAAAGGTGCTTGGGTGCTGAGTGGATAGAAGTTTTATCAAATAGCAAAGATTGGGAGAAGCTCGTGATTGCAGATCCGATTGAGTTAGCGCAAAAAATAGCCAGTATCTTGCTACCGCTGAATATTCCCTATGTGGTAGGAGGTTCCGTGGCAAGTTCGCTGTTGGGAGAAAACAGATCTACGCAAGATTTGGACTTAGTAATTGACCTGGAGGCGCGAATAGCACCTCAGCTAATTGATGTCATGTCAGCCGAGTTTTACATCAGCGAGTCGGCTGTGACTGAAGCGATTGCCAAGTCAAGAACAGCACCCCGCGAATCATCGTTCAATGTTATCTATTTGCCTTCTCTGGAGAAAGCGCACATTTTTGTGATGGGCAGCGATGACCCTTTTTCCGCTTCGGTGATGAGCCGCCGTCAGCTTCACCCTGTTAGCGGCTTAACAGAAGAGGGAATCTACATTTATTCGCCGGAAGATATCGTCCTACAAAAACTCAGTTGGTACAAACTAACTCCCCGCCGTTCTCAAAAACAGTGGAGGGATGTGTTGGGGGTTTTGAAGGTGCAAGGGGAAGGACTCGATCGAGCTTACTTGAACCAGTGGGCTCTTACTCTCAAACTAACAGATTTGCTCGAGGAGGCGCTGCTTCAATCAGGGCAGGAAGAGTAGTGTTGGCCCATAGTGATTTAAAATAAGGCAGTCTGGCGCGTATTCCCACACTTTCTCGACTAACTCCCAGCTCAGCGCTTCCCCACCCAAGATTAACCGCTTGCGAGGCAAACTTGATGCCGTTTGGGCGAGGAATCCTTTCAGGTGAAAGGGAACGATTTTCAGGCAGTCGATCGCCTGCTGGCGAAAATATTCTTCTAAGGCTTTAGGATCGGTTGCCCTGTCTTGGGAGATGATATGCAGGCACCCACCCCCACATAATGCGGGAAAAATTACCGTGTTGCCCAAGTCGGCGGCGAAGGTAGAAACGGTGGCAAAACTCGCATTTGGCACGTTGAGTATTTGCTGGATGCTGTGGAGGAACGCTGCACACAGATGCCAACGAGCACCTCCGGTTTGACACTCAATTTTTGCAGATAGTGCGCCAGTTGATTGGCTTTGGCGTTCAACTCGCGGTAGGTGAGTGGCTGATCTTCAAACACCACCGCCACGGCATCGGGCGATCGCTCAACCTGGGCTTCACATAGCTGGTGGACGCACTTATCAAATTTTGTGTTGTTCCATTCCACCAACAACTGATGTCTTTCGGTAGCAGTTAGCAGGGGCAACTCTGACAGTCTTTGATGGGAGTTGGCAACAATCCCCTCTAGCAGAGTTTGAAAATGCCCCGCCATGCGAGCGATCGTTGACCCATCAAACAAGTCGGTATTGTATTGCCAGCATACCTGGATAACTTCTCCCATTTCCATCACCATCAGATCCAGGTCAAAGCTTGCTCCCCGTTGATGACCGATTGGCTATGGCTCCATCTTAAAGCCTAGCTCTTTTTCTGGCTCACACCAACGTTGCTTTTGCCAAGTGAAGTTGATTTGGAACAGAGGAGAGCGACTGGGCTCTCGTTGAGGCTGAAAGTTTTCAACTAACAGTGGAAAAGGATAATCCTGATATCTCTGGGCTTCTTTAACTTTGCTACTTACCTGAGCCAACAAATCTTTGAATGTCAGGTTTTCCGAAAGGGAAGCCCGCAAAACGACGGAGTTTACGAAGTAACCCACAACTCCTTTAAACTCTCGACCCTGCCTCCCCAGCATCGGGGTTCCTACAAGGATATCTGCTTGATTTGTATAGCGGTAAAGCAAGGCAAAATAAGCTACCAGCATCAGCTTATAAAGAGTTGTACCTGTAGCTCTAGCTACCTCTGGCAGTCCCTGAATTAATTGTTCATTTAGCCGAAAAATATGCGTTTCTCCCCGAAAGCTCTGCACCGGCGGTCGGGGTCTGTCTGTTGGCAAGTTTAGCATTGGTAACTCACCCGATAATTTTTTTTGCCAGTATTCCCAAAGCTTTTCTCCCTTTGGATCCGATAGCATTTCTGACTGCCAATGTACAAACTTGGTATAGGGCGGATTTGTAGGAAGCGAATATTCTATCTGCTGAAGGCTAACTTTTTCTGTTTCGGCAGCATACCAGAGTCGCAATTCATTAAAGAGCAAATCACTAGACCACAAATCAGCGCAAATGTGATGCGCTATCAGCAATAAAATGTGTTTTTGTGCTGACCTAGTAAACAGATTTAACCGCACAGGAGCTTTCTCCCGATTAAATAGACGCTCGGTTTCTAATATAATTTGTCCTTTTAAATAGTCTTCACTCCTATTTTCAGCATTTATGATGTGTATAGAACATTTTAGCTGTTCGTGAATAATTTGAAAGGCTTTTCCTTTTTTGTTCGTATAAGAAGTTCGGAGAATCGGATGGCGATTCACAATCTTTTGCCACGCACGATGCAAAGCTTTAATATCTATTGTTGAGCGAATTAGCCCTGTATTAAAAGCTCGGAAGCGCTTTCTTACATTTTAGATAAATTCATAAGACTTTAGTTTTTTAGGATGTTTTTACATCGGACTCGTAGCCCATTTCTCGCACGAATTTTTTAGACACAACTCGGACAAAATGTTTTAGCTCAAAGTCGGCAATGCAGGGACGCTCTCTAAGACATCCCCAAATGCCCGTTGCGCTAAAATCATTCACTATCTCCTGAAGAATACAATTTTTTGATATTCGATTCAGGCACATCTACTGATAAATCATCTTCCTGATTGTTAATTTCTCTGGCAGCCTCTCGTTCTCGGATTGTTTTGACTTCTGCCAATCTCGCAGATGCCGGAAGGTCGGCTTTTTCTTCATCGTAGAGACTAAACCAGGGTAATCCATACCCGGTATAAGTCTGAGCGCTAATTGGTGTTGGAGGAGGTTCAAGACCAGTTATCTCTAGGTACTTTTCGCTGTTGACAATATAGACAAAAATAGAGCCGTTGTTTTCTAGATCCCAAGTTTCTATTCCATACTCGTCAGCATAGATTTTCTGTTGCATCTTCCCTCCTGCCCCAAGTCCCATTTCATATTCATCTGAGAAGGACATCGACACCATTTCCAGTAATATGTCTGACTCAGGTGGTGGCTGGTCGGGAAATTTACCAGGTTTGGGTTCATAGACTAAAATTTGGATTCCCCCAAATTCCTCCACCCCAGTTACTTGAGCCTCAATTGTATCTCCTAACCCCAGAGGGACGGCAACAAATTGACGGATAAAACCTTCCCCAACATTGATACCATCTAGCCAAGGTTGGTCTGGACAAACAATATAATCCTGTGGGTCATCATGCAGTTCTTCATTCCATACATCACCAGAGATGGCATTGACTTTGCCAACCCCTATTTTAACTGCGTTTGGCTTCCAGTCTGCCCCGTTAAAGCAAAGCCATAGTGCTTCTCGCTGATACATGGGAATGAAGAAGCTATTTGGCTTCTTCCAATTATCTGGGACACGATCTAGATAGTCAGAAACACGGTGAACTGGAAGTCCTCCCAATCCAGGCGGGAGTGGGTATATTTGATCGTCATCAGGAATTCTTAATGTCCTTTGAAACTCAACTGAAAATCTTTCGCCAATAGCTATTCTATAATCTTCGACAGTAATGTTTAACATAGTAACCCCTAGCAAAACTTATTCTCTTATTTTAACAAAAAATATCTCAAAAAATAGTGTAATTGAATAGAAGTGTGTAATTTTAAAATTATTTTTTAAAATCTTAATGTTGGCTTCTACCCTGCGACTTCTCTCCTACATTATGCGCCTTTGTGTAAATACTAAAACCTAGTACCTGTAGGTAAAATTTTTATATTTTTACAGGTACTAGATTAGCTATTAATTGCCAGGCTTGTGTGTTAGTTTTGGCAAATTAACGAATTCTGTCAAGGCGATCTTTGATCACCGATGCTGGGACTGCATAGTTAGTTTTTCTATAACTTCCTGCGAAGTGAAGTGCCAGAGCTTTTCCTGTTTCTAGATCGAGTACAACAGAACCAGAATTACCCCCAAGTGTAGAACAATCATGTGTTATCACATTATTATATACACCTGTAATCTTGCCTGGCTGTAATCTCTTTACATCATATACACCTCCAAAAATTCGCTCCATAACCTGATAATCATTTCGAAGACCATCTCTTCCTGGATAGCCGATTACCGCTACATCTCTATTTGGCTCGATTGGCTCGGAGAACAAGGAGATTGGAGTAGCTAGTGAATCACCAGAAGATACCCGTAAGAAAGCAATGTCGGGACTTTGTGAACCGTCTTTCAGTGGAGCAGAATCCTCAATATAAAGGATGTCCTTCACTTTGAAGTGAGGAGCATCCACATCTACCTCGTGTTCTACTGTAAAGTCAATAGCTGCTCGTATTGTCTTGCGAAGAGGATTGGAGAGAAAAACATATTTATTGTTTTGCTTTGCAGCAAACTCACGCGCTACATGGCGGTTTGTCACTAAAATATCAGAAGCAACAAGCCAAGCGCTTCCCCCCCAGTCATGTGTAGGATGGTTGCCAAGTTCAACTCGACCAACTGCCTTGATCGCAGCTTCGATAAGAGGTTTTGATTTGTTCAACCTTTCTTGCCAAATATCGCTTTCAGGTGCGATGAAAGAGTTATTTTGAACGAATAATACAGGTCTGCCAGTGACCAAAACTATTGCTTCGGCAATTTCTAAAGTATCATCCTTTTTATTCGCAGAAATAGGAGTCGGTAAGGAAGAAATATCTAAAGATGAAATTCGATCGTGCAGTTCTTTGTTTATTTCTTCGTCATTAAAAATATCCTCAATGTCATCAGATACATCTACATTGTGGTCAAGTAGATTTTCGATAGCTTGTTGCAGTGACAAATCCATGTTTTTCTCCTTCTATCTAGATGATTTTTATGTGTACTAGGATGAAAATTTGATTTTAAATAGACTACAAGAATGGGTTGAAGCCTATTTTCAAGATGGCTTTTATTTAAGCCCCGTTAGAAGCACACTATTTGTTCATCCCATGACTGCTTTGCGCTGAACCAACCTGTAGGGCTTCACCGATAGTTCCTTGAAGCTTATCCATTATAAACATCTCCTTTTCAACTTTTGTTCTGTCTCTATTTATTAGACGCTTTTAGCAATCACTTTCTGAATTTTTCAAGAATCGTTGGAACAGCTCAACAAATCTTACTGGGACTTAGACAATTTTGTGGCTAAAATAAGGCTGTATTTCTCTATGGCAAAGTGATTTAGTTCAACACAGGTAAATGAGGCTCAAACCCAGTCAAAGTAAGAAAAAGCATAAATTGACCTCAAAGTACTTTAATGAATAGGTTTGAGCCTATTTTAAGGATAGCTTTCGTCTAAGTCACTTTACGATATTCTGCCACCCTAGTTACCTCTTGCTACGTCAAATGGTGTTTCAGTTTCTCAAGCTCTATAGCGGTTCGATCGCGTGGTGAGGTATGCCCTATGCCCTATGCCCTATGCCCTATGCCCTATGCACGTCGGAACATGTTACTGAGAAAGGCTATATATTTATTAAATATTTATGCTTTGAGGAATATTTGAAGGCAACAAATATCTGTAAGAAACCAGCCTTTTGCTATCTTCTGTTCGAATTTTTGCTTCGATGTCATTTAGGTTTACCTTGAATTTGTTGAGAGCTTTTTCCACTTTTTCCTTTTTAAAAGATGAGTCAGAGTAATACCCTAGTTTTGTATAGTAGACTGAGCCAAGCAAATAAAGTACTCGTATTTGCAGTTTAGCTGGCTCTAACGACCGCTACACGTACTGACTTAATTCCTCTTTCCTAATAGATGGCAAAATTCCACACCGATCGCGCAAGCCTTCCCATAATAAGGCATCGCCAAAAGTTACCCTTGGATAAGGCTAATTTAAGGAAGTTTGACTCAACATAAACTTTCACCTCATCATCATCCCCAACAGAGTCGTGGACATTGGATTGAAAATAGGGAAAACAATAAGGAGGAGAGCGGGACGATCGCACCAATTCTCCCACCACTTTCCCCACCTGATAATGTTGCCACCTCCACAGCACCGACACATAGGAACTCCCCCAACTTCCTGTTTCTTCATCTAATTGTGCTAATTGTGCCAACGCCAAAATCGGTGCAAGCTCCCTTTCACCCAGTGTCACTTCAACGCACCGACAACCATCCCTCCTTACTTCTAACTTCCCATCAGCAGTCGCCGCAACAGAATCCGACTCAGAATGCTGCTCAGATTGCGCTACAAAAGGCAATTCCTCACCCCCAACACTCCCCACTTCCGCGATGATCGCAACAGATAAAGTCACCGGCTCCCCTGCACCGGCTTCAACTTCCGCATTCCCCTCAGATATTTCCTCAATTGTCGGCTCTGTTCCCGCCGATGTCGCAGCTAATCCCGTTTTTGTCTTCTCCTCTTTCTCTAACTGTTCCGATAATGTCACAGTCTCAGGCAGAATCGGTTCAACTCGATCGGCCATCTTCTGGGTCTTCTGGGGCTTGGCTGGTTTTGCTGCGACATTGGCTGTATCCGGTTCAGTCCCCTCCTCTCCGATAAAATATCCCCGCAACTCAACAGCCAGAATTGCTCGCGCCTGGGAGATGCGCTTGCAGACATTCTGGTAGGTAATATTTTGCCGATCGGCTATCTCTTGATGAGACAGTTCTTCATAAAAATGCAGGATAAAAGTCTCGCGCAGTCTGGTCGGTAAATCATCAATAGCAGCGCGAATCACCCTCTTTTTCTCGTCACAATCCAAGGCGCTTGCTGGTGTCTCCTCAACAGAAACCAGTCCTACCTCGTCTTGCTCGCCGTAAACTTCTATATCCTCAACTTGGTTCGCACCTCGGCGGCGTGTTAGATCGATCCAGAAATTACGAGTCAGCGTCGTTAGCCAACATTTGAAATTATCAATTTTTCCCGCGTACTTTTGCGCCTTTTCCCAGGCTTTGACCATCGCCTGACTCAGCAGGTCTTCCGCTTCGGTTGAGTTGCCGTTCATCCACTTGAGACAGCAACGAAACAGGTAGTCTCGGTGCTGTTGGAAGATTTGCCAGAAGGCATTAATTTCCCCGGCGGCAAGGCGTTGTAAGAGTTGGTGTTCTTGTGTTGGGGTTAGGATGTGGTTAGTAGTAGCTGGCACCATCATAATTTCACTTAGCCAATTAATTGAAAGGCAATATTCAAGGTTTATGGTTGTCGGGGTGATTCATGAATCACCCCGACTCAGCAAAATTAAGCAAAAGGAACGGAAAACAGATCGCCCCCTCGGTATAGAATCCGTAAACAATCTAATTTTGCCAGCACTATTAACTGCTTCATAAATGAAACAATGTATCCTTCAAAATGCTATTAATTTCCACAGAAAGTTAGCTGCAATTTTTGCAGTTTGTATGCTTTGCAGCGACGAACTCAGCTTGGAAAATTAGAGCGAGTTCAGCTCATTGAGCAAACCGATTGATTGGCTGGTTAAGATAGTTCTGTCAAACAAGTCCTTACTAGGTAAGACCACTGCTACCCGCAGCGTTTAAATTCAGATAATAGACCAACTGAATGATGCTACTATCTATCTTGAGATGGATCTGAGCAACACCTTGACCGATCCGGTACTGTTTTCTGTTTTGTTTACTGTTTTCTGTTTTTTGGTAGATGTTTTTTGGTGGATTCTATTCAATAGTATGTTTGACCGATCGGCATAAAGCAAGTCGGAAAAGTCGGATCGTAAAGTCGGATAAGTCGGATCTCTAATAAATTTTTGCAAACTCACAATGTATAATATACACAAAACCTTTACAGTGACAAACTTACAGCTAAAATGGCGATCGGTCTGCTGCCATCCACCACCAATTCACCAAGCAGTAACTACCGACGCCGTGGTCAGACCCGACTAAAGCAGGTTGTATGCTATACTTTATATAGTAAAATATTTTTTGTATAGCAACCGCCAAGGCGGTATCGCCTACAATCAACACTACGGTGCATAACTCAAAATTAGGGTGCAAAGCTGGAAAAACCTTACCCGATGAGATTGATTGGTATATGAGTTTTGAAGAAGCCCTAGAATTTATCGCATCAGCCTTAGAATCCAAGAGCAGTAAAACGTTAACTTTGCTTGAAAAAGAAATCTTAAAAGCTGCTTGGAAAAACGCAACTTATAGTGCTCTGGCTGAGAGCTTGTACCTCAGTTTAGGACATATCAAAGATTTAGCTGCCATCCTGTGGCAGCGCCTTTCAGACGTAATGGGGGAAAAAGTTACTAAAAATAACTTCCGCTCTCTGCTAGAGAAGCAAAGCACCACAACTGATCTCGCCCAGGTCAAAGTCGAAGGCGAACCTATGGTGATGGCTTCGGTAGGAGAAAGTGACATCAATGAATTAGGAACTCCCAAAGGCAACATTTTAATTGTTGATGACATCCTAGAAAATCTGCGTTTTCTAGCACAAATTCTCACTAAGGAGGGGTATAAAGTTCGCTGCGTCACCAATGGTACGATGGCCTTGAGGAGTGTTCGCAATCATCTCCCCGATGCTGTGTTGCTAGATATTAAAATGCCAGACATGGACGGCTATCAAGTCTGCGAAGCCCTCAAATCCGATGAAAAAACATCAGAAATTCCGATTATTTTCTTAAGCGCACTTGACCAAGTATTTGAGAAAGTTAAAGCTTTTAAGGTAGGGGGAGTTGACTACATTTCTAAACCTTTTGAGGCGGAAGAAGTGCTAGTGCGCCTCGAAACTCAGGTCACTATCCAGCGCCAAAAACGCCAGCTTAAAGAAGCAATCGAGCGAAACCAGCAAGCCGCAGAAATTGCCTACCAATCTCGCGCCCTGCTGGCAAATTTGCTAAACTCATCTCTGGATGGAATAGCCGCAGTGCAGGCGGTGAGGGGAGATATCGGTGGAGAAATTGAAGATTTTCGCTGCTTGGTAGTTAACCCTGTATTTGCCAGAATATTAGGGAAAAAACGAACAGAACTCGCGGGCGAACCCTTGCTGAAAAAACTGCTTAATCAATTGAGTCCAGGATTGTTTGATTTATTAGTAGAAGTTGTTGAGACTGGAGAATCGCTTGAAAGAGAGGTTCATCTAGAAAGTGATTACCTTGGCAAATGCTATTATTTCACTGCTGTGAGATTGGGAGACGGTTGCTCAATTACCATCCGCGATATTACAGACTTAAAACAGTCGCCATTAAAGTCAATGATGGAACTGAACCAACCACTTGCCACAATCAAATAGGATAAACCTGAGATATTGCACTATTCTCAATAAGGCTTTCAAGGGCGGGATCAGGGGCCCACCGCACAGGAAATAATGTTTATTGTGGAAGAGGCCCGAAAGCCTGTTCTTGAGAATGGTGCAACATCTCAGATAAACAAGACTTACGCAATCCGACGCCTAGAAACCGGGTTTTTTAGCGAATCTACGGGCTGTAACCAAGTATTATGGTAAAAAAACCCGGTTTCTGACCACCCCTGTGTAATTCTAAAAAAAAATATCAATATTCACCAACTTAATGGTTCAGTTAAATCGAGAATTTTCTCAAACTGAAAATTCGTCACCCAATTTCTGAGAGTTTGAAGCTCGAAAGCGTGAGATTCAGGAATGTCCTCAAAGAGTTGAAAAACCAATTCCAAATCCGCGTCAATAGCTGCTTCATATAATTTTACTATCCATTTTTTTGACATCGCTGCTAATACATCCGTTTGATTTAACTGTTCTCCAGTCACATTATAGGAGTCGGACGGTAGCTATCGATCCTGATAAATATAATCGACTCCCAAATGTTTAGCCATGATGTCAAAGATAGCTTCTGTGTGGAACGGTTTTCGCACAAAATCATCACAACCAGCCGATACAATAACTGCCTTTTCTTCTTCCCACACGCTAGCAGTAATAGCAATAACAGCAGTAGCTTGACCTTTAAGGGTGCCTTTAATGCGTTTCGTGGCTTCATACCCATCCATAACGGGCATTCTCATGTGCATGAAGTATGAGTAGGTAAGATTCTCTACGAGTCTAACATTTTTATTCAGCAGAATGTGAAGACTAATTTAGATAGTCTGAATTTTCAGAACTTACGCAAGTATGTTATACGTAGCGTACAACCGTACTGGCGCAGCGTCTAGCTACTGTGCGATCGCCAAAACTAGAAAATCTAGGAACGGACAATAATTAATGATAAAATAGCTTAAGGATTCAGTTTCCCAATTGTGGTAATCTGATAACAATCCACTTTGATTCTCGATCGAGTGCGTGCAGCTATGCGAATAGGTAAAAATTTCCCAAAATTTCTGCTTTTTACCCTAGCGTTATTTTTCGCAGTATCGCTGTTGATTAAAGTTACTAAAGTTCAGAATTATTTCGGCATCAAGCGCGCCGATACCGAAGTGAAAGTTGTTGCACTCACCTACGACGACGGCCCTTCTCCTCCCTCTACAAATCAGCTTTTAGATATCTTAGACCGCTACCAAGTTAAAGCAACTTTTTTTGAAATCGGCCGCAATATTGAGAAACATCCAGAAATAGTGCCGATGATTGTGGCGAGGGGACATGAGTTGGCAAACCATTCCTACTCTCACACAGATATGATGTTTAAACCCCGGGAATTTTTGCTGTCTGAAATTGAAAAAACGGACAAAATTTTGCAGGAATTGGGGGTGAAGCAAGACAGTATCAGTTTTCGGCTGCCTTTTGGTCGGCGATGTGTAGTTTTGTCTTATTTGCTATCCCAAATGCAGAAAAAAATGATAATTTGGGATGTGAATTCCCTAGATTATGAAAACACACTAACGGCGGAAGATATCGCAAATCTGGTGATTGACAATGTGCGATCGGGTTCGATTGTGCTGAGGCACGACGGCGGGGGCGATCGATCTAAAACACTAGCAGCAACGCAGGCGATCGTCAAGACTTTGCAGTCAAAAGGTTACGCATTTAAGACTGTTTCTGAGTTGCTGAAAAAATAGACCAGATCAAAAGAAATTAGCTGGGTGACAAAAATGGGACAAACTAACTCTAATCCAGTCAGACTGTATACCCGATTTATTCTAATCCTAAAAACAATTCAGTATCTCGGCTACTTCGTTGTAGTTTTGTTGGGTTTTTTGATTTTTGCTTTGGCTGGAGGTGTGTTCCAACAGAGTCCTTTAGCAGTTGTAGCACTTCTTTTTTTGTTGTTACAATTAAGCATTGGCTGTGGGATAATTTACGTTGTTACTCAAGCACTGATAGCGATCGTTGACCTTCTAAGTCGTATAGAACAAAATACACGACCTTAATGACCTGATGGGCTTTTGGTGCAAAGAAAAGTGTCACATACTATTTTTTTACCGCCAGGGGACTAAAACGCCAACCCGGATTTGGGATTAAAGATAGTTTGCCACGTAAAAACAGCCAGACATTTCTCGGAGCAAAGCAACTGCCACAAGATTAAACCCAAATCGACTCGCCCTTGGTAATAACTAGAATGAGCCGATAGAAAAATTATATAGGGGCGGTTGCTGGCATGGGCGATCGCCGCCGCGACAATATCCCCAGTTGCCACCACCAAATCGCAGCGGCGCGAATGCGTCCAAACAGCGTGCAATTGCTGCTTCCGTCACAGCAATCAGCCCGGCCCCAATATCTTTGAGCAAAAACAGGGGATTCATGTAAAAAACGCCGCCTGACGGCATTTTACTGGTAGGCCCAATAATTGGCACGGTCGATCGGCTGTAAGCAGCCCCGTCACCGACAACCGGCATCCTCGAAACATCAACATCCGGGCCAGATGCTCTTAAAGCTTTGAGAATTTGACAGTTAATCGCGTCTTCCCCGTGGCCGTTGCTGAGGAAAAGTATCCCCTTCGATTTGATAGAATCCGATCGAGATCGGGCTTTTTAAACTGATTCGCGCGATCGCTACCTGCCGACAGGCTACGATTTTGTTACTCTAATTTAAATACATTGTGGAAGAGAAACAGCGTGAATATTGAAATTGGGCGGGGCAAAAGTGCTCGCCGAGCTTACGGCATAGATGAAATCGCGCTCGTACCAGGACAGCGCACCCTCGATCCGAGTTTGGCAGATACCAAGTGGCAGATTGGCGGGATCGATCGAGAAATCCCGATTATCGCCAGCGCAATGGATGGAGTAGTGGATGTCCGCATGGCGATTTTGCTGTCGGAATTGGGAGCAATGGGGGTGCTCAACCTAGAAGGAATTCAAACCCGCTATGCCGATCCCCAGCCAATATTAGAGCGCATCGCGAGTGTCGGAAACCACGAATTTGTTTCCCTGATGCAGCAACTCTATGCCGAACCGATCAAGCCAGAATTAATCGAGCTCAGAATTAAAGAAATTAAAGCAGGAGGAGGGATTGCCGCCGTCAGCGGTACACCGGCCGCTGCGAGCAAATATGGCCGGGCGGTTGCTGAATCGGGAGCCGATATATTTTTTGTGCAAGCAACAGTAGTCTCGACAGCTTTCCTTTCCGCTGAGTCGATAGTGCCTCTAGACTTAACTCAATTTTGTCAAGAGATGCCGATACCAGTAATTTTGGGCAACTGCGTCACCTACGAAGTCGCCCTGAATTTAATGAAAACTGGCGCTGCAGGCATTCTCGTGGGCATTGGGCCGGGGGCTGCTTGCACGTCTAGAGGCGTATTGGGTGTCGGCGTTCCCCAAGCCACAGCGGTAGCAGACTGCGCCGCCGCGCGGGACGACTACTATCGCGAAACTGGAAAATACGTGTCGGTGATTGCTGACGGCGGTTTAATTACCGGCGGCGATATCTGCAAGTGCATTGCTTGCGGTGCGGATGGAGTGATGATTGGTTCGCCCTTTGCCAGGGCCGCCGAAGCTCCCGGCCGCGGCTTTCACTGGGGAATGGCGACTCCCAGCCCGGTTTTGCCGCGCGGCACTCGCATTCGCGTGGGGACTACGGGTACTGTGGAGCAAATTTTGCGCGGGCCTGCGCTGCTAGATGACGGTACGCACAACTTGCTCGGAGCTCTGAAAACTAGCATGGGCACCTTGGGCGCTAAGGATCTTAAGGAGATGCAGCAAGTGGAAGTGGTCATTGCTCCTTCTCTGCTGACTGAGGGTAAAGTCTATCAAAAAGCTCAGCAGTTGGGCATGGGTAAGTAGATTTACTGACTGAATACCAGGGTATCTTGACAAAATTTGTTCAAGAGTCTCGAAATTTACAGAATGTTGTGGAATTATCGAGAAGGAGATGTCACAATATAAGAAGCGGAGACGAAGGTTTCCGTTCACTCCTCACACCACACTCCGCCCGGACTACTGTTCGGGCGGTTCCTTTTTTGCGCGAAATCTTCGCTCTTGCTTACTAGGTACAGGGCTGAGGCTCTTAGCTCCGGAGAGTGTCCGAGTGTCCGAGTGGGGGAGAGGGCAAGAGGGGGAGAATTTTTCTGCAGAATGCCGAATGCCTTGGGAAACATAAGTGCCGAATGCCTTGGGAAACATAAGTTCCTTCAACCGAATACCCTCTTCCTTCTGGCGTCGGAAGCCGAATGCCTTCTTCCTTCTTCGTTCAGAAACCTTCTGTTAAAATCGTTGACGCAAGTGGTTACACTTTTTGCTAAACTTGTTATCCGAGAAATAGTATTTACAAGGATGGCTAGGGATGTCAGCAGCCGCGCAAGTAACCGACTCTACCTTTAATCAGGAAGTGCTCGATAGCGAAGTTCCAGTTCTAGTGGATTTTTGGGCTCCCTGGTGCGGGCCCTGTCGGATGGTGGCGCCCGTCGTAGACGAAATTGCCCAGCAATATGAAGGGCAGGTGAAGGTAGTAAAAGTTAATACCGACGAGAATCCTAACACAGCAAGCAAATACGGTATCCGCAGCATTCCGACGCTGATGATATTTAAGGGCGGTGCACGGGTGGATATGGTGGTTGGGGCAGTTCCGAAAACTACTCTGGCTAACACTCTGGAAAAGTACATTTAACTGAACTGCGAGCGGTTTCGCGCTGTTCTTTTTGGGCCGCGAAAGCTAACTCGCTTCAGAACCGGGGCAAAGCTACTGGAAAAGTTATTAGTGACCTGCAGGGCTATTTGCTGGTGGCTATTGGCTTCTAAGTTTGGCTTGCCCCTTAATTTTTAGTAGCGACAAATTGTTACCGTTTCGGAAAAATTCATGATTCCTTCAGGGTCTGGTCAAGGTTTTGAGTCCCTCCAAGCTGAATTGATCGATTTGATCCATCGCTTCCCCATGTTGAAGCACTCTGAGTGGATCGAACGATCGCTCTCTACTATAGTGCAAATGGCCGGAGAGGATCTCGATCGCCTAGACTGGAAGATTATTGCCGCCTCGCTCCGAGATATGGAGAGCGCTTTTGAGCTGTTTTATCCTTACCGCCACGTTCGCAAAATTGTGATTTTTGGTTCGGCGAGGGTGTCACCGCAATCGGCGGAATATTTGATGGCGAGAGACTTTGCGCGGGCGATGGCCCAGCAGGGGTTTATGGTGATTACTGGCGGCGGTGGCGGGATTATGCAGGCGGGGAACGAGGGGGCGACTGCTGAACGTTCTTTTGGGCTCAACATTCAGTTGCCTTTCGAGCAGAGTTCTAATCCTTTTATTGCGGGCGATCCCAAATTGCTCAATTTTAAATATTTTTTCACTCGCAAGTTATTTTTTCTCCGGGAGAGCGATGCTTTAGCTCTGTTTCCGGGCGGTTTCGGCACTCTGGACGAGGCTTTTGAGTGTCTGACTTTGACTCAAACTGGCAAGTTCGGGCCTGCTCCTGTGGTATTGATCGATCGACCGGGAGGAGATTATTGGCACGATTGGAATATTTTTGTGCAAAAACAAATGCGGGGCCGGGGTTTTATTTCAGCCGACGATCGCAGCCTGTATACGATTACTGACGATGTAAATGTCGCTTGCGAGGCGATCGGTAGTTTTTATCTGGTTTATCACTCGTGCCGCTACGTGCGCGAAAAATTGGTAATTCGCTTGAAAACAGAGCTTTCTGAGGAGAATGTCGATCGGCTAAATGCTGATTTTAGCGATATTGTTGTCACCGGAAAAATTGAAAAAAGTCAAGCTTTGCCTCCGGAAATAGGAGATGCAACTTTCGAGCTGCCGCGCCTAGTTTTGCATTTTAACCAGCGGGATTTGGGGCGGCTTTATCAGCTAATTGCTGCTATAAATCAAATGGGTGCAGCTTCGCCAGCGGCGGCGCATCCAGCACAAAAGTAGTTATTAGTCATTAGTTATTAGTCATTAGTCATTAGTCATTAGTGATTAGTCATTAGTTATTAGTCATTAGTTATTAGTCATTAGTCATTAGTCATTAGTCATTAGTCATTAGTCATTAGTCATTAGTCATTAGTCATTAGTCATTAGTC
>NZ_JAUBTO010000052.1:0-48835 GCF_036702495.1 Microcoleus sp. C2D2
ATATTGTCTACTAATTTTCATAAAAAATAGAAATTAAAGTTAAAATAGTTAGACTAAAAAAAGCTTTATGGCTTTGATTTTTGAAAAATACCAGTAAGATAATCACATCTGCGGAATGTGGGCTTAAAGGCTGCTTGAGGGTGGGCCGGGGCCACACCCTCAAGCTTTCTTCTTCTTGCTTCCGCGACTCTTAACTAGACCGTTGCCAGTCCCCGTCAGACCGTCTCCACAAGCATTTTCTTTAATGTCCAAGAAGCGTCCCTCCTCAGACAATCCTTGAAAAGCGGATAACTTGAGCTGCTGCTACGTCTCTATGCGTCGTGTAACCACACTCAGGGCATTGGTAGAGTCTTTCTTTAAGCTCCTTTTTACCTGTGTGCGTATCGCATTGAGGGCATACCTGCGAGGTGTAATCTTTATTCACCTTGCCAAAATATACGCCTCGTTTCCAGCAAACCCATTGCAGTATTGACACGAATTGGGCAAACCCAGCATCTAGCGTATGCTTGCAAAACATCCCTTTAGCCCAAACCCTGAAATCGATATCTTCGACGAATACCATTCGGGCCCGGTCACAAATTTGACATCCACCCCGGCGTAAACGCACGGGGATTCCTAAGACTCACGACTTAGGTTTCTGCTTCTGTCCCCTAGGGGATTTCGCACCAGCCTTAACAGATTTACTCTGTTCAGGTCTTACGGTTGCTCCACAGACTGATACGGCAAGCCCTGCCGCCAAAATATTTTTTGCTGCGTTGATATCTCGGTCATGGTGCATCCCGCAATTAGGACAATCCCATTCCCGGATATTCAACGGCATCTTGTCAACGATGTGTCCGCAATTGCCACACCGTTTTGAACTCGGAAACCATCGGTCAATCTTAATTAAAGTACGACCGTACCAATCGCACTTGTAGTCAAGTTGTCTGACTAATTCGCCCCAACTTGCGTCACTTATGGCAAGGGCAAGTTGGGGATTTTTAATCATGTTCTTCACAGCTAAGTCTTCTACGGTGATGGCGCAAGTTTTCACGCACCAACCGCGTTGTTAACTTGTGAAGATTATCTTTCCTTGCATCAGTGATTTTTTGATGCACTTTCGCTACTTTAAGCCGTACTTTGTGACGGTTGTTTGACCCTTTTTGCTTGCGACTTAAAGATTTTTGCGCTTTTCTAAGCTTGCGATACTTTGCCTTGAATCCTTTGGGATTGGCAATTTTTTCGCCCGTGCTTAGAGTGAGCAAGCTTGTAACTCCCAGGTCGATACCGACTTGATTATCTGTTTTGGGCAATGCTTCAATTTCAACATCTACCAGCAGAGAAACTGACCACCTACCTGATGGTGCAAGCTTTACGCTTAAGGTTGATGGTGTTGCACCATCAGGTAGTGTCCGGCTCCAGCGAATCGGTAACGCTTGTGTGCTTTTTGCTAGGTAGACTTGTCCATCTTTGAACTTGAATGCTGACGAGAGTAAATTCTGCACTACCACCATTTCGTTTCTTTTTGAAGTTAGGATATTTTGCCCGCCCATCAAAAAAATTGGTATAAGCTGTTTGTAAATGTCTCAAGCATTGTTGCAATGGCACACAGCTAACTTTGTTGAGAAAATCTAGTTCTTCGGTTTTCTGACCTTCGGTTAACATTGAAGAAGTCTCAGCATACCCTACCCGTTTCTGTTCTTTGTACCAAGCTTCAGTTCTTACTGCTAAAGCACGGTTATAGACCAGACGAGCACAACCCAAAGTACGTCGCAACAAACTTTCTTGTTCCGGCGTTGGGTAGAATCTATAGCTGAAGGCTTTTAGTGTCATGCTGACCTTAAGTACGCTATTTCACATACTAGCACGTCTTGTGTGAAATGGTCTACCTTAACAAAGATTCATGTAAAGCCGTCCTAAAAGGACGGGGTTTCAGACCCCTTTTTTTGATGATTAGCTTGCTTAAAATGCCAATCTTTGCGGGTGTCGGCAATATGCTGATGATGTCTAGCTATCTTTCTGTTTAGCTTGTGGCGGTTGTTAGACCCTTTTTTCTTGTTCTTTAACCGACGTTGCAGCAATTTCAGCTTGCGATGTTTGGTCTTCAAAAACTTGGGACGTTTAACTAATTCACCATCAGATGTTGCCAAGAATTGATCCAAACCAAGATCGATCCCTATTGGATTTCCCGATGCTACAGGGTCGGGCACGTTAACATCACACCTCAGTGACATCACGACAAAATACCCTGAAGCCTTGCGAACTATCCGAGCTTGCTTAATTACAAACCCGTCTGGTATCTCCCTAGACTTAATGAGCTCCACTTGACCCAGTTGGGGAAGCTTAATTGAATTCCCTTGGATGCAATTTTTAAGCATTTGCGGGAATACAAACGACCTCATCCGATACTGGTTTTTAAACCTTGGGAAACCCATTCCTTTGCGTTGCATATCCACAAAAGCTGTCTCCAGTCGTCTTAAGATTTGTTGGAGTACTTGAGCGTTCACAGTTTTTAGTTCTGGGATTTGCTCTTTTGCTTCTGTCAATGATTTGCTTTGCTGGAAATAATTTGGGTAAGCTGCATCAAGCGGAATGATGTATTCCTTAGAAATCGAGCAAGCATTGACCGCACATTTACGAGAGTTGATCCAGTCCTTGCGTTCCCGCAAAGCGTAGTTCCAAACCTTGCGACAAACCGTTAGAACCCGCTCAATTTCTTGAGCTTGCTCTGCGGTTAGCTTCAATTTGTACTCTTGACACTCCCCAGCCTAAAGGCGTGGGGATTCTTGGTTCAATCAGTCGAACTTATCTCTGTTTTGTCACCACCAACGAGTAGAGGTCGTTCTGTCCCCAAGCGTTAATTTCGGTGTGCCCCACCGTATTTGAATTTAAAGTGATTCCTGCTTGCCTCAAGCCTTTCGCCAGAATGTTGCGAGCGGCGTTATTATCGCGGTCTAATACCGCACCGCAACCGCAAATATGAGTTCGGACTGACAGCGATTTTTTGACAGTATTACCACAATCCGAACAATCTTGGGAAGTGTATTGAGGGGCAACAGCAATTACTGTTTTTCCGTACACTTTTCCAAAGTATTGTAGCCATTGAGAAAACTGACCCCAAGCTGCATCACTAATTGACTTGGCAAGCTTATGGTTCTTTACCATGTTCCTCACTTCGAGATCTTCGTAGGCTACAAAATCGCTAGATTTTACCACGCCGGGCGTCGTCTTAATGGCGAAGTCTTTGCGCTGCCTACTGACTTTCAAGTGTTTTCTGCTTAACTTGTTAAGAGCTTTTTTACGATTGCTAGAACCTTTATTTTTCCGAGAAACTCGTCTCTGCAATCGCTTCAAAGCTTTTTCATTTTTGCGAAGATAGCGAGGGTTGGGAACCGTCTCACCGCTACTATTAGTGTAAAAATGATTCAATCCTACATCTATTCCAACACCAATACCAGTGGGAATAGATTCCTCTACCCGTTCCACATTAATGCAAAACTGAGCGTAGTAGCCGTCAGCACGACGAATTGCTCTAACTCGTTTGATTTCATCAGGTGCATAGAAGTGCAAATCTCTACTACCGACCAACCTAAAAGTTCCAGCAGCAAAACCGTCCGTGAATGTTAGACATCTTTTGTCGCTAGAAAGCTTCCAGCCTGAAGTCTTGTACTCGGGGAGGAGCGAGTGTGCTTTTTGAATTGTGGATATCCCTTCTTCCCTGGCTTCTTGGCGAAAGCAATTAGAAAAAAAACGTTGGATAGCAAAAATGGCGCGTTGGGCCATCGCTTGACGCGCCATCGAGTTAAGTTTGCCCGCCCATTCAAACTCTTTTGCCATGAGGGCACATTGTTTGTAGAGGTCAGACAGCTTAGCTCCTTGATTGTCGATCCAGTATCTGAGAGCTTTGTTTCTGACAAATTGAGCTGTCCGGATCATTTCGTCTATGACCCGGTATTGCTGTGGTTTACCTTTTAACTTGAGCTCTAGTACAATCATGGAAGTATCATATCATTTTTATAGATAGCTATGGCTATAAAATAAATTACTCAAAGAATCTTTACACTCGGAGACTAAAAGCAAAAAATTTTCAGACAGACTTAAAGAATTAAAGCCGTCCTATAAGGACGGGGCTGTTACCCAAATTTCCGGTAACTAAGGTTTAACATTGCTCGTTTTCCCTGGCTCTACAAAATAGAGTAGCATTTTGTAGAGTTAACCACAAGCAAAGCAATGGAAGGTAAATTGCAGGCTAAAGCCTGCCTCTAGCTTTCATCCGCGGTCTAAAGACACGGGGTTCTCAGCATATTTGCTATAGAATTCTAGAATATACCGTGACTCATCCGCCGTCAGCAGTCAGTGAACTTGGTGGTTTCAGGAAAATCCGTGGACTTAAAACAAATATTCAAAACGCCGAATCCCATAATCGGTGTCGTACATTTACAGCCTTTGCCAACTTCTCCCCGCTGGGGCGGAAACCTCAAAGCTATTATCGGAAGAGCCGAGCAAGAGGCTACAGCGCTGGCTTCTGGTGGCGCAAACGGTATCATAGTCGAGAACTTTTTCGACGCTCCTTTTGCCAAAGACAGCGTAGATCCGGCCGTGGTAAGTGCCATGACTCTGGTAGTCGAGAGGCTAACTAATCTCGTGACGCTGCCGATCGGCATTAACGTGCTGCGAAACGACGCCCACAGCGCGATCGCCATCGCCTCCTGTACGGGTGCTCAATTCATCCGCGTCAACGTCCTCAACGGCATCATGGCTACAGACCAAGGCTTAATTGAAGGCCAAGCTCACCAGCTACTGCGCTACCGCCGGGAATTGGGCAGCGATGTCAAAATATTAGCAGACGTGTTAGTCAAGCACGGGCGACCCTTAGGCAGCCCCAACTTGACCACAGCCGTCTCTGAGACGATCGGGCGCGCTTTAGCTGACGCCGTGATCCTCTCGGGTTGGACAACTGGCAGCCCTCCCAATCTCGAAGACTTAGAACTCGCGAGTGCAGCAGCGGCAGGAATTCCAGTTTTCATCGGTAGCGGCGCCTCGTGGGAAAACATTTCCACCCTCATGCAGGCCGCTGACGGCGTAATTGTATCGAGTTCCCTGAAGCGAAACGGCCGTATCGAGCAGCCGATAGATCCGATCCGCGTCAGTCAGTTTGTAGAAGCCGCCCGCCGCAGCTTGTCACAGAAAGAGCGCGAACAGGAAAACAGAGACGCTAATGGCTCAAGAGGGCCAACACCGGAACCGGGCAAAGTCACAAGTAAAACGTAAAATGGGAAGGGGTAATGGGTAATGAGTAATCGGTAATGGGTAATCGGTAATGGGTAATCGGTAACGGGTAATCGGTAATAGCTTAAAACGAAGAGCTAACAGTGAAAAAAAGCACAAATTCCTAATCACCAATCACCAACTATCAATCACCAATTCCCAATTATCAATTCCCAATTATCAATTCCCAATTATCAATTCCCAATTATCAATTCCCAATTATCAATTCCCAATTCCCAATTCCCTTGATTCACGGTCCGGAAGTCACGGATACACGGATATAGCGGTTCTCAAAAAAGTGAGGTATGCCCTATGCCCACGGAGGCCACGGAGGCCACGGAGGCCTATGCCCATGAGTACCTCATATGAGAGCTCGAAAGGTTATAGCTGTTTTTTTGCTCTGACTTCGGACTTCTGACTTTTGACTTCTTCCCTCAACATCCATCCGTTAAATCCGTTAAATCCCGTAGATTGCTCGTTGCCTTTCTGCCTTCTTCTTTCAACGTCCCAATTACCAATTACCAAATCAAAAAATGATTCGCCGACGTTCAACCCCTTGGATTCATCGCTGGTCTAGAACTGTGATGGGAGCGATCGCAGCCCTCGGCGTCGTAGAAACGGCCTATCTCACGATCGCTAAATTCACGACAGGCTCGGTCATTTGTCCCACCAGCGGCTGCGACAAAGTTCTCAACAGTCCCTACGCTACAGTCTTTGGCACAGTGCCTTTAAGTTTGTTAGGCTGTCTGGCTTACCTGAGCATAGCAATCCTGGCATTGGCTCCCAAAGCCGTCAGTCCCAACACCAATAAAGGACTGCACTCTCAACTAGAAAACAAAACTTGGCAAGCGCTATTTATCATCACCGCTGCGATGGTAATTTTCAGCAGCTATTTGATGTATTTGATGGCTTTTGAAATTAAGGAACTGTGCATTTATTGCATCAGTTCCGCCGTATTTTCACTGTCGCTGTTTGTGCTGGTGCTAGTCGGGCGCGAGTGGGAAGATATCGGACAGTTGCTGTTTACAGGCATTTTGGTGGCAATGGTGAGTTCGATCGGCGCCTTGGGACTTTATAACAGCGTCCGCTCACCTGCTGCTTCTGTCTCTACCCCCGGAATTCTAGCCCCTGCCGTCACTACAACCTCCGGCCCAGCACAACTTGCTTTGGTCCGCCACCTCCGAGAAATCGGCGCTAAAGAGTACGGCGCTTACTGGTGTCCCCACTGCCACGACCAAAAAATGCTGTTCGGCAAAGAAGCTGCTGCCCTGATCGATTACGTTGAATGCGATCCTAGGGGGCAAAATTCCCGCGCTGAAATTTGCCAAGCTGCTGGTGCGAATATTAAAGGTTTCCCGACTTGGGAGATTAAAGGTCAGTTTTATTCCGGGACGCAATCTTTGGAGAAACTCGCGGACTTATCGGGTTACACCGGCCCTCGAAACTTTCAAAACTGATAGAAAAGTTTGAGATTATAGATAGCAGATTTTAGGTTTATTGCCAGGAAACATCCTGATTTTTAACTTAGTTGATAGTTGTCTCTGGCTGCGAAATTAATCTAAAATCTAGCATCTATAATCAATAAACACTTAGTAAAAACTAGGTATAGCCTTTCGAGCTCTCATATGAGGTACTATCCGGCTGACGGGCCCACGGGCCCACGGGCCCACGGGCCCACGGGCATACCTCATTTTTTTGAGAACCGCTATAGATAGCGACGAAGACAAAAATCTAATACGCAGAAACCATTGTGGCGCAAGTTTTTAAGTTTGATTGTGTACCTCATCTACCCAACAACCTCTATAGCAACCGCGCCCGACTTTGAGAAGGTTCTTAATTGCTGAAACCATTGCGGTCAATAGCAACTTGGGCCTTCCTTCTTCCTTCTTCCTTCAACATCTGCTATACACAAAAACTCAAGAAACCGGATTTCTGCTTCCAGACTCATTGTTGAAATGATATATTTTGGTTGAGAAACCCGGTTTCTGCTGTTGCCGCCCGATCGCACCGAAAAATCAAAAAATAAAAAATAAAAAATCGACTCGCCCGCACCGAAAAATCAAAAAATCAAAAAATTGGAAAATCTAAAATCTAAAATCTAAAATCTAAAATCGATCGACTCGCCCGCACCGAAAAATCAAAAAATTGGAAAATCTAAAATCTAAAATCTAAAATCTAAAATCGACTGAGCCGATCGCCCCGGAGATGTAAAAGCTATATGTAGTAGTAGCTTAGATGCTTAAAGGGCGGGGCAAAAATCTCAAAAATATGCTAGAAACTATCAAAAAATGGCTGGATCGAGAACGCCGAGTATTGATTACTGCGAGTGCAGTTGCCGGTACGGTCATTATAATGCGCTGGTTCGGATGTTTTCAGGTGTGGGAATGGGCTGCTTTCGACCAGTTTGTGCGCTGGCGGCCGGCCGAACCAATTGACTCGCGCATCGTCATTGTAGAAATTAATGAAGCTGACTTGCAAAAATACGGCTACCCAATTTCGGATGCTGTATTGGCCCAATTGCTGCAAAAATTGCACGCTGGCAAGCCGCGGGCGATCGGCCTCGACGTTTACCGAGATTTGCCAACTCAACCGGGTAACGCCGAATTGCTCAAAACGTTTAAAACTATTCCCAACTTAATCGGCATTGAGTTGATGCCAGACGAAACCAGGTTCGGAGTTCGGCCGCCTCCGGTACTTGACAAGCTCGATCGAATCGGTTTCAACAACGTTGTCATCGATGCTGACTCAAAAGTGCGCCGAACTTTGCTCTACGCTTGGCCAGGAGACGGCAAAACTCATAAAAGTTTCGCGCTGAAACTGGCTTTGCGTTACCTCGCAAGCGAAGGAATTTCCCCTCAATCAGCAAAAGCCAATCCTAAATACTTGCAGTTAGGCAAGGGGGTTTTTCGGCCTTTTCAACCGCATGACGGTGCTTACGTTCGAGCCGACAGCCGCGGCTATCAAATTTTGACCAACCTGCGCGGCCCGCGAGGCAGTTTCCGCACTGCATCGATGAGCGACGTGCTTTCTGGCAAAGTACCCGCTGATTTTGTGCGGTCGCGCGCTGTCTTGATCGGCTCAAATGCCCCCAGCCTCAAAGACTTTTACCAAAATTCTTACAGCTCGGGTTGGTTTGCTCCTCCCCAGCAAATACCGGGAGTCGAGCTTCAGGCTCATTTGTTGAGCCAAATTTTAAGTGCTGCCCTCGATGGGCGCGGGGGTATCAATGTCTGGCCAGAGGCTGCGGAGTTGCTGTGGATTTTACTCTGGTCTTGGGCGGGAGCAAGTGTAAGTTGGAATTTCCGATCGCTGGGTCGATCGGCTTGCTGTTTGTCAAGTATCTGTCTCGGTCTCAGTGGCAGTTTATACTTAGCTTTTTTAGCCGGTTGGTGGCTGCCGTTAATTCCTGCAATCCTCAGTCTTTTAGGTTCTGGCTGCGCAGTTGTGGGTTATCTGGCTCATTTACAAGAAGAATTAAAACGGTCTAAAGAATTTTTACAATCACTAATCGATACAATTCCCGACCCGATTTTTGTCAAAGATCGAAATCACCGCTGGGTTGTTTTGAATCAGGCATATTGTCGGTTTATCGGCTATCCTTTAGAAAATTTGATCGGCCACACAGATTACGATTTATTTTCCCAAGGCGAAGCCGATATATTTTGGCAGCATGACGAATTAGTCTTGCAAACTCACCAGCCGCGAGAAAATGAAGAATATTTTACCGACGCTCACGGAATTACGCATCTGATTGCGACTAAAAGATCCCTGCATAAAGATGCTGCAGGCAACCTATTTTTAGTCGGAGCAATCAGAGATATTACTGAGCGCCAACTCCGGGCAAAAGCCCTAGAACAAAAAAATGCTGAACTCAGCCACCAAGCCGATCACGATGCTCTCACCGGTTTGCCCAACCGCAAAAGGTTTTACGAATGTTTGCATCAGTCTCTAGAAAAAGCCTCCAGGAATCAGGAATTGGTAGCTTTACTGTTTTTAGATTTAGATGGATTTAAGTTAATCAACGACACTCTCGGACACAATGTGGGCGATTTGCTCTTAAAAACAGTTGCCAGGCGGCTCAAAAAATGTTTGCGCGGCAGCGATACAATCTCGCGGTTGGGTGGCGACGAGTTCACAGTCATTTTGCCCGCAATTCCAGGTCCCGAGGAAGCTGCGAAAGTAGCTGAAAAAATTTGCGACGCTATCCTCCAGCCTTTTATTTTAGAAGAACGTACAGTTTCTGTAACTACAAGTATTGGCATTAGTTTATATCCCATTGACGCTCAAGCTCCAGAGATTTTAGTCAAGAAGGCCGATGCTGCGATGTATCGTGCTAAGGAACGCGGGAAAAATCAATATCACTTTTATTAATTAATACCAGTTAAAAAAATAAACAAACTGTAGGTCAAATCCCAACCACGAGCTTCATAAGTCATTCCCAACTATTCAATTGTTTAATTTAAAAGGTCAAAACTTCGGACAAAATTTGAGCAAGTTTTAGACCTCAAACCCTAAGAAGGCCGTGGGGGCGATATTATTGGCAGGCGCCCCACGTGCAGCTAACGAAAGAAAACATACCTCGATTTTGAAACCGTAAGCCCTGTAAGCTTTTTGAAACCGTTCAAAAAAAGGTCGGAAGTATTAGACTGTAACATTTCTATATGGTATAATCAGTCATCTGTCATTAGATAGACTTACAAAAATATAAAACTTATGAGAGGAAATTGCCGTCTCATCTAAATCAATAGTCCGGACTATTTTTATGTCGTAGTCTGAAACCCTTGATTTTCGGTTAGCAGCTTGATTGTCCAATCGCCCTGAAACCGTTATTTTACGGTGGGCAATCAAAAACTGTCCGAAGTATTGCTAAATGTTACAGAATATTACAAAAATCCCAACTTGACACGGGAAACCAAATTAAAATCGCCAAAAAGCCTTTAATTAAAATAGTTGACGTAAACTTACGAAAGTTAATTAAAGAAAATGTAAAGATACCAGTGGAAATACGCAAATTGATAGATATAATAGGTGCTACAAACGTGCATCTAGGTCAGTGATTTGAATAAGGATGTGAATACTATGCGTACTTTGATTCAGCTCACAACAACGGCAACTCTGGCGGTCTGCCTGCAACTGAATACAGTTGGCACCGCAAATGCGACTCAACTTGCCAGCAACTCAACCACGAACTTAACAAAAGATAGATCGACCTCCACGGTTTGGACACTTGCACAAACCTCTAGGTTTCCAAATTACCCCAAACAATACGAACCAGACCCGAACGGGAATCCCAAAAGTGACGGTACGGGAACGCGCTGAACCCAATGACTAGACCGAGTACGTTTGGATTGAACATTAGCTCTGACGAAGCTATATCGGTCACGAATGGATTGGATATGCTTGCCACTCCACGACTTACCAGTAGAAGTGGTAGCAATATCTCTTCTACGCAAATCAACCCTAACTACTTTTAGTCTTTGACCAGTTGGGTTGGTGGGCTTTTAACACAAACATTGATGTAGTAGTCACCCGGTTTAGTTTTATTGAGAGTAGCAGCCGTTGGAGCTTGCCCTTTAAGCAAAGCCAATTGATAATTGCCAATACTCAATTTGGACTTAACTCGACCACACATCAAAGTAATGCCAACTGTTGGCAAATCCTCAATATATTGACAAGTCCTAACATCCAAATTAATAGATGTCGGTCTAAATTTGTGGACTTGCTTAACAGATGCGGCATTACCAATTACAGGACCAATTGCTTGACAGACATGGTTTGCCTTCAACCCCGTAGCTTCGCGCACTGGCTTATAAACCTTGTGGTGAAGCTGGGTTGTATTCCAGCACTTCTCACGTTTTGCAACGGAATATATCTGATGGCAAGCCGTTTCTAATTACAGCAAAGTGCGGTCAATTTCGTTCCGCAACTCTACAGCGACTTGGAGCTTACTTTTTACAGATCTTGTCTGCATTGCATCTATCTAAATACTCATCCGAGTCTAGCACAATATAAAGCTGTCCTACAAGCACCGGGTTTCTACCCAATTTTCAGATGAATCGATGCGTTACTACCGCCATAGTTTAATCAGTGACATACTCCCACGTCAAGCTGAGTACAGCTATGACGTGGGCATCTTTGCAGCCCGATGAAGGGTGTGCAAAATTTCCTTCGCGGTACTATCATCTATAGTTCCTACTATAGAAAGATTCCCGCTACGGCGTTTTCTCCTTGGGAAAATGCCCAACCCAAGTCTCTTTAAATTAATCGCGGCGTTAACATCGCGATCGACCATTAAAGAATGTTGCTCATCCCAATAGCTTCGCATACCGCAATCGGTGAAAACAATTTCATTCCGATAGCACAGAACCATTGAAGTATAAGCAGGTTTTTGCGGAACGACGACTGATCCAGCTTTTTCGGCTATGTATTCCAGCGTCTTAAAAAACTGACCGAACGCAGCATCCAGCCAAGACTTATTTAGTCCTGATTTAGCTGATTGACCGTTTGGAAGGTAAGTACCCTCATTATCTTGCTTAACTTTATTCCGTTTCGTTAAGCCTTTTAAGTTTAAGTCCTCATGAAAAAAGAATTTAGCTCCATACCTGACAAGTCTGTGAGCTGTTTTG
The DNA here is from genome assembly GCF_036702495.1 of Microcoleus sp. C2D2. NCBI lineage: Bacteria > Bacillati > Cyanobacteriota > Cyanophyceae > Oscillatoriales > Microcoleaceae > Microcoleus > Microcoleus sp. C2D2. The sequence goes on from NZ_JAUBTO010000052.1 coordinate 11,874, forward strand.
TAGTGGAAATCTTGGCGACAACGCGCTATTTTTTGGTGCTGTCTCGCTTCTTTTTTGGCTAACTTCCGTCGGGCTTTAGAACCGCGCTTCCGTTTGTTCCGCTTCCTTGATATCTGGTCTAACTTAGCTTGGTTTTTGCGAAGCGGTTTCAACGAAGGTAGCTTTTCCCCTGACGATGTTGCTAAATAGACATCTTCATGTAGCACCGCATCCAACCCAATTGAGTTATCCCAGTTTGGGGTAACTTTATCAGGAATAAACTGGGGTACTGAAGCGTCTTCAAGCATTATCTGGATGAACCAACCGTCAGCCTTTCTAGTTACACTAATTTGCTTAATAGTGAATCCATCGGGGACCCTGCGGTGCATCCGAACTTTTATGACACCCAACTTCGGCAATCGGATATAAAACCAATTCTTGCGAACCAGCTTAATCCAGTCGTTATTAGCCGTAGAAAAAGTCATCGTCCGGTAATCCGCTTCAGTCTTGAATCGGGGCTTACCCGATCGCCCGCCTTTACTGTCCCCTACGATAAACCGCTCAAAGGCTTTATCTACTCGCTTAGAAACATCTTGCAGAATAGTTGAATCTACCTGCTTGAAGTCCAATAGCTCGCCACTGTGGAAGACTTTTACTAGGTCTTTTTTGATGACTGGTAATTGTTGTTTTTGGGAATAGTAGTTAGGCTTTTCACGAGGCGTAGAGATGCTAGCAACTAATGGGCAAGCATTTATAGCAGTCCGGTTACTCTCCCACCAATCAAATCGATCGCCTAGCTGCCTGTTGTACCAATAGCGACAAATTCTCAACCAATGATTTAGGCTTAACTTTTGAATGGTGTTGGGATAGAACTGATACTGATATGTTACTTTCATTGCGCTACGACCTTTACGCATTTGCTGAGAATAAAAATACCAGAAAAAACTATATTGTGTCAAGCAGTAATTTAATAATTATGTCAAGTAACGATGTTGGCAAATAAAGATTTGTTCATCTCGTCATCCACACCTTCATTGCTCGCCCGCTATGCTGGCGAGGACATGAAAATGTGGAATCCTCGATTCACGCGCCTCTGGTCCCACACTAATCGAAGCGATATAGTGTGGGGATTCCCGTCTGACTAGCTAACGCTTTCTTTGTACCAATTGGTGTTCTGGATTAAAGTGTGACTGCACCAACCCGGATCGGTGAGGGGATAGTCAAGTCGGTAATGTCCGCCTCGACTTTCAGTCCGGAAAGCCGCACTTTTGAGAATTAAATAGCCGATATCTAATAAATTGCCAACTTCTCCCCAATTTCGCAATAGCCGGCTGGTTTCCTCATCCGCAAGTGAGAAATCAAGGATTTTTCCAGGCCGCAACTTCAGCAAAGTTTGACTCAAAGGCAAAGAGGCAAATTCTTGCCGCCAAATCTCAACTTGGACGATCGCACTTTCCAAATCCCGCTGGCCCCTGCAAATTCCCGCACTCTGCCACACCAAATTCGGCAATTCTACCCGCAACTTTTCGATCGCCTCAATGTCATGAAGACAAATCGATTTTTCCAAGATTTCCCCGGCATCTAACTCATCTGTGAGTGTTTTGGGCTTTCCACCTTCTAGCTGCAAAAGTCCCATCTGCGCCCCAAAAACCAGACATTCCAGCAGCGAATTGCTCGCCAACCGATTAGCCCCGTGTACCCCCGTGCTCGCAGTTTCTCCCACCGCGTACAAACCCGGAATGGATGTTTGGTTGAACTTGTCAGCCACAATCCCTCCCATCCAGTAATGGGCCGCGGGCGTCACGGGCACCGGTTCGGAAAAAATATCAATTCCCCAGTCAGCGCACACTTGAATAATATTCGGAAACCTGTAGCGCAGTCGATCGACCGCAATCGGGCGCAAATCCAGCCAAACATGAGGTTCCCCCGTCTTCTGCAAGTGGCGGAAAATTGCGCGGCTGACAACATCCCGAGGGGCGAGTTCCCCGCTGGGGTGAGAGTCAAAAGCAAAGCGATATCCCTTACTGTCAACCAAATGAGCTCCTTCTCCCCGCACCGCTTCGCTAATGAGAAACCGAGGCGCGCCCACTTTGCTGAGTGCCGTCGGGTGAAACTGCACAAATTCTAAATCTCGCAGCAGCGCCCCGGCGCGCCAAGCAATTGCTACCCCGTCCCCGGTACTTACCGACGGATTGGTCGTTTGAGCAAAAACCTGTCCCCCACCGCCTGTCGCCAGCACCACGGCTTGGGCCTGCAGCCACTTGACTTGTGAGCCGCAAATCGAGCTAATCCCCTGACAGCGCCCGGTTTCGTCGTCTAGCCACAGACTCAAAGCAAAGGCAGGGGATACGAGTTGAATGTTTTTGCGGCTCAATACTTTTGCTGTCAGCGTACTGATAACGGCTTTGCCCGTAGTGTCGGCGGCGTGGAGAACTCGGCGGCGGGAGTGGGCGGCTTCTAGGGTGAGGGCTAAATCTGGGCCGGTGCGATCGAATGCAACGCCCATTTTCACGAGGGAGTCAATGCAAGCACCAGCTTCCTCGACTAAAAATTTCACCGCCTCTAAATCGCAAAGACCGGCTCCTGCAGCCAGTGTATCCTGAACGTGCAGCGCTGCGGAATCTTCAGGGGCGATCGCCGCAGCAATCCCTCCTTGAGCCCAATCACTAGCAGAAACAGGCAGGGTATTTTTATTGATCAAGCCCACGTGCAAATGCTCTGGCAGGCAAAGTGCTGTGTACAAACCCGCCGCGCCAGCACCTATTACCAATACGTCAAATTTGTCAGTCATAAGTCTGCCGCCAGTCGATTTTTGATTTTTGATTTTACATTTTAGAATTGACTCCACAGATGAATCTGGGGAGTTGAATTAATGTCAGTCGATCGAGCTTATATTTTAGATTTTAGATTAAAGAATTGAGTCTGCAGAGGAATCTGGGGAACCCGCTTATTTCAATCTATCTAGGGAATTTTTGCCGGCTTTTGCCGAATGGTGGTTGAAAGTAAGTCTTGATAAATTAAAGGCAGAAGTCATCAGCCTAAGAGAAAAAAAATCTTTTCTTTCGGCCGTTTGCCTTCTGCCCAATGACTTCTGCCTTCAAATGAGGCCGGCTGCTACCTAGTCGTAGAGACCATTATTCAACCTGGTGTCTCCTTCAAGAAAGACTGATTCAGGATCAGTTACAGTGAATTTGTCCAGGTTAGCTTGCAGCACTTTTTTCTGAGCTTCCGTCAAGTCTGAAATGTTGAGTACGTCCTCAACTTTTTCGTAAGGAGCATTCTTAATAATTACTCGAGCTAAAGTGGGATACAACCCTCGAAATTCCCGAAAGTCCCGGACGGCGCTGTTGTTCAAATCAAGTTTTTTGCCGTATTCTGTGGCAAGCTTCTCATCGGCGCGATTGGTTCTAACCGGAGCTTCAACAGCCAGGAGCGAGGATGATGGCAAGACGATACGGCTCAAGGTCGCCGCGATCGCGCTTTGGTCTCCAGCCCATGCAAAGCAGCCCAGCACTAAGCCCAATACTGCCAATAGACGACCCAATCGTTTCATGAAGTTTTGTCTCCCAATTTCATACACAGCATTTATGTAGAGACTACCATTTTGCTTATGCAGTTTTTCAGATAAATCCGCAACAGGTAGAGGGCTGTTAGAAAATTTACATTTAGCTATTGACACCACGGACGATATATGATACCGCTTCCGGTTGCACCGGAATGCTTGTTGACTGTTGACTGATGACTGTTGACTGATGACTGTACCGCTTCCGGTTGCACCGGAATGCTTGTTGACTGTTGACTGTTGACTGTTGACTAATGACTGATGACTAATGACTAATGACTGTTGACTGTTGAGTGTTGACTGTAGAAGGAGGGGTCAAAAAAATGAAAATTGCGCGAATTATTTGTTGGCAAGCTTGATTCGACTTTACGCCCGACTTTCTGGGCGCGGATTTGATATCATTCCGGCCCGGAGGTCGGAATTGATATGATAACTCTCGAAATTGAGGCATCGCAGGCAAGTTTATCAAAGGCCCTGCTAATTAAAAACTGGGACTGCCATTTTAAGGGTTAATTTTTGCCCCGCGCCCAATTTTCTAGCTATCGAGAACTCTTTCCTTTCCTTTTGAGAAAAGCGTTCAAGTCAGCATAAGTACCGCCGTAAGCGACGCTGGGATGGTCGTAACCCTTCAAAGTAACGGTGTGCTGCTCGAAAGCGCCCTGGGCACCCAATTTGGTGAGGTATTCGTAGGTGGTTTTTCCCACAGCGATATCCTTGCCGAGTTGCTTGGTGCAAGATTCCAGGCGAAATGCTGCGTTTACAGTATCACCCAAGGCGGTATAGTCCGATCGGTCGCTGCTGCCAGAATTTCCCACCATTGCATAACCGGTATTGATGCCGGCGCCGACTCGCAAAGGAAAAGGCAGGGGGTAACGGCTGCTGAGTTCGTCTGTTGCCTTGTGCAGTTCGCTCAAAGCTTGGCAAATCCGCATCATTTCCTCGCTGCTGACACCGCTGGTTTTGTGGAACCAGACGGCCATGATGGCATCCCCGATGTATTTGTCCACCCAACTGCCGTGTTCGCGAATGATCTGTCCTGCTTTGCGGAACCAATTACCGATGACTTCTGAGAGTATGGTTTCGTCTAGTTGCCTAGTCAAAATTGTATAGTCTCGGATGTCCATTACCATGACGGTAATCAGGCTGCGCACCGTCAAAGTCGCCGTAAAATCTTCAGAGTCTGTATCGTTTATTGGATTGTGTCGGTGGCCGGCGGTTGGGTTGTAGAAGTCCAACTCGGTTTGACCGAAAATAATCCGATCGCCATTTCTGAGCGTGACAGGAATACTGACGCGCCGCCCGTTGACAAAGGAACCGTTGCGGCTGCCCAAGTCGATCAAGTAGAACTCTCCTGTCTCCATTTGCTGTAACATCGCGTGATTACGGGAAATCCAGCGATCACTCAGTACAAAATTATTGTCATCGCTCCGCCCTACTGTCCAGCAATTGCTGCCGGAGAGCGACAAGTAGCGATTGCCGCTTTTTTCTGTACGAAGTACCAAATGTGGATTGGCTTGCAAAGTCACCACAGCCCTAGAAACTACATCAAGTCAACCGGTTTGAGGTTTTAAACTTTAAATTTTAACTTTACCGCGCCACTTATAACTGAGATTGCTGCTAAAAAACCTCAAATCGGCCGTTCTCAAATCTAAAATTGTTTAGTCGATCGATGCACCGGCTCGATACAGGATTGCCCAACCACAATTCTATCGCCAGCGAAGGTGGTTATTGTTAGATCATAAGCGAAAGCGTGATATTTTTCACCCCAAAGATGTATCTGGGGAGTCAAATTTGCTGCTTCTTGCCAAAAATATAACTATCTACTTATATTCTACGTAATCTCACGGCTTCCACTGCGAGCCAACTTTTATTTATGCTGAGGCGGCCCCAAAAAACTCGAAAATGGCTCTCCGGCTCAGACCGAGAATTGTTAAACACAAGGTATCTTTAAGATTTGTGGCTTTACTTCATGTTTGTGAAGATATCAACAAAGCCTTGGACTGGCTGCGGCGGTCAATAAATTAGAAACACGAGAATTTTATGTTGTCGAAAAGAATTTTGCCTTGTCTGGATGTGAAAGCCGGTCGCGTGGTCAAAGGTGTCAATTTTGTCAACCTTCAAGATGCTGGCGATCCGGTAGAAATGGCTCAGGTTTACAACGATGCGGGCGCCGATGAGTTGGTGTTTCTGGACATTACCGCGACTCACGAAGACCGGGACATTATTATTGATGTGGTGTACCGAACGGCCGATCGAGTATTTATCCCTTTGACGGTGGGCGGCGGTATCCAATCCTTAGACACGATTAAAAGTTTATTGAGGGCAGGCGCTGATAAGGTGAGTATTAATTCGGCGGCAGTCCGCGATCCGAGTTTAATTGACAAAGCGAGCGATCGATTTGGTAATCAGTGCATTGTAGTGGCGATCGACGCCCGCAAACGGCAAGATGCGGATAATCCTGGTTGGGACCTGTACGTGCGCGGAGGGCGAGAAAATACTGGCAAAGATGCCATCGCCTGGGCCAAGGAAGCCGAACAGCGCGGCGCCGGCGAAATTCTGGTGACAAGCATGGACTCGGACGGCACTCAAGCCGGTTACGATTTGGAATTAACCCGAAGCATCGCCGAAATTGTCGAAATTCCCGTCATTGCTTCCGGCGGCGCCGGCAACTGTCACCACATCTACCAAGCCGTGACTGAGGGCAAAGCAGAAGCTGCACTGCTGGCTTCCCTGCTGCATTACGGTCAACTCAGTGTAGGAGAAATTAAAACTTATCTAGCAAAATGTCAAGTTCCCGTGCGACAGCAGTAATTCAGTTTAGTCCTGGACGCATAATTTCTATCTGTAGGGTGCGCCGCGCGCACCTTACGCTATAATTAGCGCGTCAAACCATTTTTTCCAGATCGGTCTTGGACGCATAATTTCTCGCTAACTTGAATTGTATGCATTCGCACTCCTATCTTGAAAAGCCTCTGCGTTGCATCTGCAGTTTCCCGATCGATCGAAGATTTATGCAATAAGTCTAAATTTCAACTAGCGGAAGACGTAATAATATTCTACTAGCGGAAGACATAAATAAAAATCTTCCCTGAGAATGATTTCAAAGCCCAGCTTTTTCAGCTAAAAATATATTAGCTCAATTTTCAAGAGTTCAACTTCTAATAATATTATCAGTTGCTTTTATCAGACTTGAGCTAAAGACTGTGCTGGACTTGATTACATCTCAACTTGTCAACAATTTCAGTCATTAAAACTTGTAAAAACGGAGAAATTGTGTATGTCTTTTATCAGCTTTAACTTCCCTGCCAAGCGTTTAGTTCGCACTTTAATAGCTGTTTGTTTTTGTGCCTTGATGTTTGTGTCTAATGCTTTCCCGGCTTTTGCCATTACCAGCAGCCCCACCAAAGGCGAAGACCAACTTTTGGGTATTGAAGCAGAATCTCAAAAAGTTACCCTGGAAAAACCGATGTCCTTGGAAGAAACTCAAAAAAAAGCGAGCGAAGGACCCAACGAAGTTCAGGGAGCCGCTGACATTGACAAAATGAAAAATCCTTCCAACACAAGCACTACATCCTTTGAGCAACTAGTCAAAAAAGCTGTCAGCGACATCAAAAACTAACTCAGCGCGCAGTAGTCAGGGGACAGTTGTCAGTATAAAAGGTTAGGGACACGGCACGGCGCCGTGTCCCTTTAAATTTCGTATTCAATCTAAATTTAGCTGTAGTTTTCAGAATTGGTATCAGATTGAATAAAAAAGTGGAAACGACTTGGCATCTTTCGGCTTTACGAACACTCTTTGCTGGGGCTGCAAGTGCAAGGTATCAAATCTTTCTCTCGTCAAATTAGCGTTTACTACTTGACCGTCATCTAAGGTTAATTCTACCTGAATTTCCCATCCCAAATGAATCAAGCGACTGATTCTTGCAGGCACTGTGGCACTATTTTCTGTAGTTTCAATTAGTACGTCGTGAGGGCGCAAGAAAATCTCCGGGTGGGCTGATTCAAAGCCGTTGGCTTGAAACATCCTCGAACTGCTGGGCAATACATTGACTGGACCGATAAAACTCATTACGAAAGCACTTGCTGGATTGTCGTAAATTTCTGCGGGTGTGCCTACTTGTTCGATTTTACCTTTATTCATTACTGTAATTCGATCGGCAACTTCCATCGCTTCTTCTTGGTCGTGCGTCACAAAGACTGTGGTAACGTGAACTTCGTCATGAAGTCGCCGCAACCAAACACGCAAATCTTTGCGAACTTTGGCATCAAGGGCTCCAAAAGGTTCGTCTAGCAGTAACACTTTCGGTTCCACAGCCAGGGCTCTGGCGAGGGCCACCCGCTGCCGCTGGCCTCCTGAAAGTTGGGACGGGTATCGATTGCCCAATCCTCCCAATTGCACTAAATTCAACAATTCTTCTACCCGCGATTTGACTTTCGCCGGCGGTAATTTCTGAATTTCCATGCCGAAAGCGATGTTTTTTCGCACTGTCATGTGCTTGAATAGCGCGTAGTGCTGAAACACAAATCCAATATTGCGGTCTTGGACGCTAGTATTGGTGGCATCTTCGCCTGTCAGCCAGATTTTGCCGGAGTCGGGCATTTCTAAACCGGCAATCAGCCGCAGCAGCGTAGACTTGCCGGAACCAGACGGGCCCAGCAATGCAACTAGGGAACCGGATTCAATTTTTAAGCTGACTCGATCGAGTGCTTGGAAACTGCCAAACTGTTTTGATACGTTTTCTACCACTATGGCCATAGTTCGTTCGGCAACGAAGCCGCGTACAAGATTTAACTGATTTAACGGATGGATGTTGAGCTTCCAGGTTCGAGCTTCCAGGGAAAAATGTTAATCTCCGTTTTGAGGATGGCTTAAAGTAAGTTTTTTATAGCACGATCGCAGATCCCTTTGTTAATTTTAGGGTTTTGGCGATCGGTCAGCCGATTTTAGATTTTAGATTTTAGATTTTAGATTTTAGATTTTAGATTTATAGCAACCGCCAAGACGGCTAGGACATTCTTAATCGCTGAAACCATTGCTATTACTGCTTCTTCCTTCTTCCTTCTTCCGACGGACATCGGACTTCTGCTATACTTGCAGCTTTGAATCTGGAAGATGGAACTTTGGTCTAAAATTTTGGGCTCTCCAGGAAAGGAGTCGGGGCTTTGTATCGGTTTTTGGGCGGTGTCAAACACCGGAAAATTAACAAAAATGCACCTCCAATACAAAACAACACAATTCTTTGCTACCAAAGTTGGCGTTTGGTACTACAATGCAGCAAAAGTTCAAGCGTTTTTGACTTCAACGGCTGAGGGGATAAAGGAAAATGGGAGATGTTGGACGTGTGCCTGTAGGAATTATTGGCGCTTCAGGGTACGGCGGCGTGCAACTTGTGCGACTGCTGGCAGATCACCCAGCGGCTGAAGTAGTCTATTTGGGCGGGGATAGCAGTGCGGGAAAACCTTTTTCCAGCCTTTATCCGCATCTGACTAACTGCATTGATTTGACAGTCGAGGCGATCGACCTAGACACAATAGCGGCAAAATGTGAAGTTGTGTTTCTGTCGCTGCCGAACGGTTTAGCTTGCAAAATGGCACCGACGCTGATAGAAAAAGGCTGCAAAGTCTTGGACTTGTCGGCTGACTACAGATTTGAAAATCTGGAAACTTACAAAGCTTGGTACGGCGGCGAACGATCCGACTCGGAATTGGCTGCAACGGCTGTTTACGGTTTGCCAGAATTGTATCGCGATCGAATTAAAGACGCTAAGTTAGTAGGCTGTGCCGGCTGCTACGTCACTGCTAGTTTATTAGCGCTGGCACCTTTGCTCAAGCAAGGTCTCATCGTGCCAAAAACAGCAATTATCGACGCCAAATCCGGTACTTCTGGAGGGGGCCGCAAAGCCGAAGTTAATCTCTTGTTGGCTGAAGCAGAAGGTTCTCTGGGCGCTTACGGCGTTGGCCGCCACCGCCACACGCCAGAAATCGAGCAAATTTGCAGCGATTTAGCCGGACACGATGTTAAAGTTCAGTTTACTCCCCACCTAATTCCCATGGTGCGGGGAATTCTGGCGACTGTTTACGCAACTTTGCGCGATCCGGGTTTGGTGCGGGAAGATTTAATTACGATTTTCACCGCTTTTTACCGCAATTGTCCTTGGGTAAAAGTGTTACCGGCTGGGGTTTATCCGCAAACAAAATGGGCTTGCGGCACGAATCTTTGTTTTATCGGTGTGGAAGTCGATCCCCGTACTGACAGGGTGATTGTGCTGTCGGCGATCGACAATTTAATTAAGGGACAAGCCGGTCAAGGCATCCAGTGCATGAACTTGATGATGGGTTGGGAAGAAACTTTGGGTTTGCCACAATTAGCTTTCTATCCTTAATTGAGGATCGGTAATATCCAGATTTAACTGGTTCCCGGGCTCTGCCTGGGAACCGATATCCAGAGGCTGTGCCTCGAAGACCCGAGGAAAATTGGAGGCACAGCCTCCGAATCTGCGTCCCCAGGCAGAGCCCGGGAACGAGGATTTTCGATTACCAAGTCTTACTTGGGCCCGTAACCGATCGAGCCTGCATAAATTGCCCGATTGCCCAATTGATCCTCAATCCGTAACAAACGGTTGTATTTAGCCACCCGTTCGCTGCGACACAAAGAACCAGTCTTGATTTGACCGGCGCGAGTCGCTACTGCTAAATCAGCAATTGTCGTATCTTCAGTTTCACCGGAACGGTGGCTGATGACCGATCGATAACTGTTCCGTTTACCCAGGTCGATCGTATCCAAAGTCTCCGTCAAAGAACCAATTTGATTCAGCTTAATCAAAATCGAATTGCTAGCTTTCAAATCAATCCCTTTTTGCAACCGCGTGCGATTAGTAACAAACAAATCGTCACCCACCAATTGAACTTTGCTGCCCATTTTCTGTGTCAGCGCTACCCAACTGTCCCAATCGTCTTCATGCAAACCATCTTCAATGGAAACAATCGGATATTGTCCGGCCAAACCATCCAAATAATCGATTAATTCTGCAGGCGAATGAGCCACACCGTCGTAAGTGTACTGCCCATCTTTGTAAAATTCGCTAGCAGCAACATCCAAAGCCAAAGCAACTTGTTCACCTGGTTTGTAGCCAGCTTTTTCAATAGCTGCAATCAACAAATCCAAAGCTGCTTGATTGGATTTAAGATTAGGCGCAAAACCGCCTTCATCACCCACACCAGTCAGCAAACCCTCAGCTTTTAAGACTTTACTCAGCGATTCAAAAACCTCTGCACCCCAGCGTAAAGCTTCTTTAAAAGATGGCGCACCCACAGGGACAATCATAAATTCTTGAATGTCCACATTATTGTTAGCGTGAGAACCCCCGTTGATCACGTTCATCAAAGGCACGGGCAAAACGTTAGCTAAGGGCCCGCCCAAGTAGCGGTAAAGGGGGAGTCCTAAAGTCTCGGCGGCCGCCTTTGCTGTGGCTAAGGAGACTCCCAAAATGGCATTGGCGCCGAGGTGGGATTTGTTTGGGGAACCGTCCAAGTCAATCATGGTTTTGTCTACCAGTCCTTGGTCGATCGCATCCAGATTGGCCAAAGCGGGGGCAATTTTGTGTTCAACGTTAGCGACCGCTTTCAGGACTCCTTTGCCGCCGTAACGTTTGTTGTCGCCGTCGCGGAGTTCGTGGGCTTCAAAAGAGCCTGTAGACGCGCCGCTGGGCACTTGTGCGAGCCCGACAACACCGTTAGCTAGGTAAACTTCAGCTTCAATGGTGGGGCGGCCGCGGGAGTCGAGGATTTCTCTGGCTTTAATAAATTCGATCGCAGTGTCTAGCATATTAACGGTTCCTGACTTAACTCAAGGTTTGATGACAATTAGCAGTCTGTTGGTTTTCCCACGCTGACTGCTGACGGGTAATAGAGTACGCGATCCCCAGAATTATTGGTACACAGTTCAAAATATTTGCGGATTTGGGCGGTTTGCTGTCAACAAGCTACGCTTGTTGCATAATAACCAGCGGCAATTTTGACAGTAATTTAATTTTTTTTACCGCAGATTCACCCAGAGTTTCTAATTGGAACCTTTGTTAAAATCAGAATGTCAACAAAGTCAATCAAAAAAGGAGAAACTAGGATGTCAGAAACAACTTTAGGAAAAATTAGAGCATTAGCTGAAAATTCAGCCCCAATTATTGCCGATCCCCCAAACATCAAATTAGTCACAGGGCCATTGCCAAACCCAGGCAGCGACCCCAACTTTTTTGATCTTACTCCCAATGACGACGCAGTTCAATTAGCAAATGGAATTCTGCGCAATACTCCCGGAGGTTTGCGGGCCTTAGCCGGCAACGATTTCGTCAGAGGTTCCGGTGCTGCAGAACTGATGAACGGTAACAGCGGCAGAGATACTTTAATCGGAGGTTGCGACAGCGATACTATTCGCGGCGGTGAAGATTTTGACATACTTTACGGAGAATGCGGCAGCGACATTCTCAGCGGGGATCGAGGCGATGACTACGCTTACGGAGGCACGGACAATGACTTTATTCGCGGCGGTAAAGGAAATGATGCTTTAGTAGGAGAGAGTGGAAACGATACTCTAATCGGTGATGCTGGAATTGATAGACTTTGGGGAAGTGAAGGTGCAGACTTGTTTGTCCTCCGCAGAGAAGTGGGAGCAACTTCGGGGGAAATTGGTTCGACACAGCCGCCTCCACCCAACAATTTTAATGACGAGCCAGTGCCGGCAGATTTTATTCTCGATTACAATCCGGCTGAAGGTGATGTAATTGGATTGGCGTCTGGATTGACGCGAAATGATATTGTTTTGAGCGAAAGGTTTTTGACAATTGGTGATGCCAGAGATTACGATAGCAGCGGCCCTTTTCCTCCGGGACAGCCTCGAACGGCTGATTTTAGATTTCTGAATACTAAGGCGACGGTGATTCGAGAAGCTAGTACCGGAAATATTCTGGGTTTGGTGAAGGATGTTTCGCCGGATCAACTTCAGTTTATATCTTTATCGGAAGGGGCGATCGCTCTAGGATAATTACCAACTTTAATGCGTAAGGTACGCCTCGGCGCACCCTACAAACTCAACCGGTGCTCTTCGGCGCACCCTACAAACTCAACCGGTGCGCCTTGCGTACCCTACAGACTCAACTGGTGCGCATTGCGCAGCCTACAATTTTTAAGATTGCCAAAAATCCGCCACATCATATCCCATTTTGCCGAGCATTTGTCGCAGCAGAGGCAAGCTCAAACCGATCACATTCGTGTGACATCCTTCGATTTTTTCCACAAAAAAGCCGCCTTTACTTTCGAGTGCAAAACAGCCTGCACAGGCGAGGGGTTCTCCGGTAGCGACGTAGGCCGCAATTTGGCGCGAGGTAACTTTCGCAAAATGAACTTTTGTAACTTGACAGCGAATGAGCGCTCGCTCCATTGTCTCCTCAAAGTCATCGAATCTAGTATCCATTAAAGCATGACCCGTATAGAGTTCGCCAACTTTACCGCGCATATTCTGCCAGCGCGAGATTGCTTCTTCCGCATCCTTCGGTTTGCCGTGAATTGCACCATCTATGACCAAAATAGAATCGCATCCCAACACCAAACACGATTTGGGATTGGGGATTTGCGGGTGAGAATTAGCCAGCAAAAACTTAGCTACAGCCTCAGCTTTTCCCTCTGCTAAAACCTGCACTAATTTAGTGGCATCCCTCATTTGTACTTGCCCTTCATCAAATTCGCTGGGGCAAATCACAGCTTGAATGCCCGCACTTTTTAGCAGGCTGCGGCGCGCCGGAGAAGCTGAAGCTAACACAAAAGTTGGAATCTTCATACTAATGGTAAGTTTTGAGATCGGGTCAGGGTGAAAAGTTATTGTATAATTTGATATCTGCTAGGGGCGGGTTCACCAGTATTTTTTATTTCACCACCCGGATATTTATCAACCAGCCCCTCCATACACGAAGGATTCCACCGGGCATGATATTAGCGTTGAGTGTGCGTTTTTTTAATAATTAGCAATTGGCTACTAATAATTCAGCATTGACGCACAGGGAATAAAGAAACCGGGTTTTTCAACCGCAAACCCTCGCCATCCACTACTGATTTTCGTCGAAAAACCTGGTTTCTGCCTCTGTCCTATAATTTTAACTCTTCCCAATTACCAATTGCCAATTATTAGTTCGCACGGCACTATAGCGGTTCGATCGCGTGGTGAGGTATGCCCGCGGAGGCCTATGCCCACGGAGGCCTATGCCCTATGCACGTCGGAACATGTTACGCTCGAAAGGCTATAGCCGATCGCTCCATCTGTCACTTTTAAGCTTAATAAACAGAGAAAGATTTAACAACTTTCTCAAAAGCTTCTTTTACCTTGGGCCAGCGTTCTTCGGTAGTGGAAACGTTAAGCGTAAAAAGTTTGCCGCGGCTGACGGCTACACTCGCTAAGTTGTGCCGTTCTTGGTTTGGCAACTTAACGGCGTATTCTAAAATGTAATAGCTTTTCGATCGCGATTCGCGAGCTTCAGCATTGACTAATTCAGCTTCGCGGCCGGAATCACTCGGGGCGATCGCACTTTTGCTGAGCTTGTATCCCACATCCGTTGGCGTTCCCAAATCCGCCAGAGTTTTGTCCTTAGCGACTGGACTGATTACCACGCTGACGTTCTCGGTTTGCTGAATCAAATCGCGGAACACCACATCTGGCCCGTTAGAAACCGCGATCGGCAGCCAACCGTTAGGATAGAGAAATTGATAGCCGTCCCCAGTATCAACGTAGCTTTTGAGTCCGGTAACTTTAGATACACAACTGGTCAAGGTCAGGCTCAGAACTACCAGAAGTATTGCCGCAATTCGTTTGAACATTCTTTTTACGGGTAGGGTAACAGTAAAATATTTAATTTTAATTGTCTCACCAAACCTTGAGCCTAAAAATAGTTAAGCTATGGATCGCCGTTTTTGTAGCACCCGCGAGCCATAGCCATATAGTTTAATTTTTAACAAAATAATTACAGGTGAGTCAGCCAGCTAATCAGTCCGTGCTTGCTCAAAACTTCTAAAGCCAAGAGAGAAACAAAACCAATCATGGCAAGGCGGCCGTTTAAGCGTTCTGCGTAAGGGGTGAAGCCGGTGCGGGGTTCGTCATCGATGTATACTGTCGGCTCGATCGCAAAATTGTTCATTTTGCCTTGGTCGTCCAGCATTAAGCCTCTGTTAGTCATGTTTTTTTCTTAAATTGCTTTTGGTCTACTGTAAATAAATGTAACAGACTGATGAAGATATGTAAAGGATTGTGAGAAATTTTTTTGAAAGACCTCGATCTGACACCAGTTTCTCAAAAAAATGCCACTGTAGGCAAGCTCTAAACCCTTATAGAATCAGTCCTGCCCGATTCTTTAATCTAAAATCTAAAATTTAAAAGGGTATGACTGTGGACAGTAGACTCTGGGCCCCGGAGGGGGGAGGATAGAGTTGAGAGGCGCAAAAGTCGATGGTGTGTGGCAAATCCAGTCTGGGTTTGACGAAAATTGTGGAACGGAGGAAAAATTTATGCGGGCCAGTCTGGAAATGCGGTGGTTTTATAGCGGTGCGCTGCCAAAATCGATCGCTCAATGGTTTGGAAGCGACAGTCTCGGTGGGTATCTTTCGCCTCCCGACGAGCGGGAAGACATATATTTGCTAGTACCAGGCTGCGACTACTTGGGAGTGAAGCTGCGCGGGAAAACATTGGAGGTAAAGTGGCGGCAGGCAGAGTTGGGGGCGATGCAGTTCGGCAACCGCTGGGAAGGCAAAGCCGAGAAGTGGCTGAAGTGGGTATGTGCCGACACGATGGCGCCGGTACCGGCGGATATTGTGGCGACAGGAAAGTGGGTGGGAGTCAAGAAAAAGCGAGCGCAGCGTCTTTACCAAGTTTCGGCCCCTGGTTCCCTGATGTCTGTGCCTGTGGAAGCCCCAATTCCCCAGGGTTGCACCGTGGAACTGACTCAGTTGAACATTAACGGCAGCGCTTGGTGGACTTTGGGATTTGAAGCGTTTGGCAGCGAAAGTTCTTTGACAGAAAGCCTGCAAACAGTGGCTACTTGGACTAGCAAGAGCTATCAGGCGCAAAAATTGAATGCTGCGGACTCTTCTGCTTATCCGATTTGGCTGACCACCAAGTAATATCAAGTCCGGCATTAATAATACCGCCTGTATTCTTTAGTGCCCCTCTGCTGGAACCAGAGGCAAGTGTAAGATAGGTTTCAATCGCCGAGTCCGATCGACGAGGGCGCTTCTAACTATTCCGTTCTTTGACATCCACCCCGCCGTAGAACGGCGAGGATTCCCAAACCTCACGATTTAGGTTTCTGCTTCTGTCCCTTACGGGGTTTCGCACCTGCCTTAACAGATTTACTCTGTTCGGGTCTTACGGTCGCTCCACAGACGCTCCACGGCAAGAAGAGCCGCCAAAATATTCTTTGCCGCGTTGATGTCTCGGTCATGGTGCGTCCCGCAATTAGGACAATCCCATTCCCGGATATTCAACGGCATCTTGTCAACGATGTGTCCGCAATTGCCACACCGTTTTGAACTCGGAAACCATCGGTCAATCTTAATTAAAGTACGACCGTACCACTTACACTTGTATTCAAGTTGCCTGACCAATTCGCCCCAACTTGCATCACTTATGGCAAGGGCAAGTTTGGGATTTTTAATCATGTTCTTCACAGCCAAATTTAAGGGCGGCGATGGCGCAAGTTTTCGCGCACCAACCGCGTTGTTAACTTGTGAAGGTTATCTTTTCTTGCATCAGCAACTTATTGATGTACTTTCGCTACGAAGAGTCGTGCTTTGTGACGGTTGTTTGACCCTTTCTGTTTCCGGCTTAAAGCTTTCTGCGCTCTTCTAAGTTTGCGATATTTTGCCTTGAATCCTTTGGGATTGGCAATCTTTTCACCAGTGCTAAGAGCGAGTAAACTTGTAATGCCCAAGTCAATACCAACTTGACTCCCTGACGCTCGGTAATGCTTCAATTTCAACATTCACCAACAGGGAAACTGACCACCTACCAGATGGTGAAAGCTTCACCGTAATGGTTGATGGTCGGCAACCGACAGGTAGCATCCGTCTCCAACGAATTGGCAACGGGTCGGCACACTTTGCTAAGTAAACTTGTCCATCCTTAAACTTGAAAGCAGATTTGGTAAACTCTGCGCTACCACCATTGCGTTTTTTCTTGAAGTTGGGATATTTCGCCCGCCCATCAAAAAAATTGGTGTAAGCCGTTTGTAAATGTCGCAAGCATTGCTGTAACGGTACGCAGCTAACTTCTGACAGAAAATCTAACTCTTCTGTTTTCTGACCTTCGGTTAGCATTGAAGAGGTTTCAGCATAGCTGGCAAAAGTATAGTCATTTATAGACATGGGAGGCGTCAAGTCCCTCCCCCTTCACTTTTGTTTTAAGCGGATTAACCCGCATTGGCCCAACTACGCAGCTCTCTATCCCATTGCTGAACGCATTTGGGATTGCTTTTCTGAGGATGTTGTACGCGGCGTTCACATCGGAATTAATTAACTGACCAACCGATGTTTTGTACAAACCTCTTTTAATCCGCTTACCAGTAAACACAGGATCTTTTTCTGTTTTCCCGTAGACAGGGATTGAATCTAAATCCAAAAAATTTGCGCGAGATGTGTAAGATTCTTCCTGTATAATTACATCGATTCCTAACAGCCGAGCTTTGTATTCCAACATCTCAATCAATCGAGAGTGAGGAATACTCACAAAGTTTTGGTTGGTTTGCTTCCCGAGATAAATTTCAGTTTTCCACTGCGCGTTCTTGCCAATTACTAGCGTCCCAATCTGCTTGGTTAGCAAAAGGTTAATAATTAGACGGCTAGCATGATGTAAATAATTATCAACTTTCTGATTGATCCAGCGAGTTAAGCGCGCTCATCCGGGGTGATGTTTTGCGGTTCCCTGTTAACTGGGATTGCAATCTTGAAGAGCGCTTGTTGTAGAACTGGTTAATCGATTTCAATGGTCGCCAGTTAATCAACAAAGGGATAAATCCCGGTTGATTTGAAGTTAACGCCACTAAATTATCTAGTCCTAAATCAATACTAGCTACAAAGTTAGTGTTGCGAAAGGTGGACTCTGGTTTATCATAAATTACCTCGACTACATAGGCATCACATTTCGGAACCACTCTAACGAAAGCAAATCTGCTCGGTATTGACTTTAGTTTTGAGCGAAAATTCAGTACCCGAAAGTTTAATGATTCCTTTCTTTAACTGTTTGCTACTAATTGCTTGAATCGTGTAGACAAGGAGGTTTCGCCCTTTGGTCTTATCTTTGTATTTCGGCAGTTTGGGGCGACCAGTAAATTTAGAGGGATCAGTTTTGTAAGCCTTAACCGCCTCAAAAAAGGATGGACAATTCTTGTCTAGCACCATCAATATTTGCTGACTAACTTTGGCAGGTAAAGCCTTGTATGCTTCGTGAGACTTCATCAAACGGTTCATTTCGTTGTAATTGACATAGCCCCATCCATAAAGAAAGCTCTGACGAATGACGTAATTAGCGGCATTGTAGAGGTTCTTAGATTTAAAGGCTAGTTCGTCTATTTGGGCGAAACGGTGTTCCGTCGATTTAATGATGTGCCTCTCTGTTAGTTGCATTTGAGACTTCCGTTTTTTAGGCTGTGCGTATTCCTTGTTCAACAATCACAACAATATAATACCATTATTGTTTATAATTGCTTATAAACTCAATGAAGTTTTACAATACTAAACGAGCGCAACCCATTGTCCGTCGCAACAAACTCTCTTCGGAGTTGGGTAGAATCGATAGCTGAAGGCTTTGAGCGTGATGCTCACAGTCTAACACTTCGATTGTGATATCGATGCTTGACTCAATGTAAAATCTTTGTAAAGCGGTCCTAGAAGGACGGGGTTTCAACCCTCCGCTACGCTCCGCCCAAATTTCTGATGATAGTGTTTGTGAGCATTTTTAGACGCTCTTATATCAATTCCGGTTACACCGGAATTGATATAACTCCCTGATAGAGAGCCTATGCGTAATTGTAGCAAAACCTCCGGTAACCAGAATGTTGCGCCATCAAGCTACCTTCTTTGTTGTTAAGTTTTAATTTGAGTTTGATGGCGTACATAACTAATTAAAGTTTTGGAGCGATTTCTTTGAGTTCCGTAACTATTTGTTTGTTATTGTGGCTTCTACTGCATCGGGTTGTAGCTTTAACAGTTGAGCCCTATTGTAGCGCCTGTAACCATGGGCGGTGCGCTGTGGAATTAACTTTCCTTTGGGTTCGGGCCTCAGAATGATTAACTTACTCATACAGCGATTCTAGGGTACTCTATGAGTAGATTTAGGAAATTTTAGGGAAATTTTTCTCTCACAGTATCTACCCCCTTTCTCAGATTCTCCCCCTCTTTCATTCTCCCCACTCTGCCTGCAGTTCTCAGAATTTGACAAGCTAAAATTGCCGCACCAAACCCGTTATCAATATTCACCACACCCACACCAGCCGCACAAGAATTGAGCATGGTCAACAGAGGAGCAATCCCGCCAAAACTCGCGCCGTAACCCACACTCGTGGGCACAGCAATCACCGGACAATCTGCCAAACCCGCAACCACACTCGCCAAAGCACCTTCCATACCCGCCACCGCAATCAACACATCAGCATCAGCAATTACGTGCCGGTTGCTCAGCAAGCGGTGAATGCCGGCAACTCCGACATCCCACAAACGTCGCACCTGAAAACCGCAAAGTTCCGCAGTAACTGCTGCCTCTTCCGCTACAGGTAAATCCGCCGTTCCCGCACTGATGATAGTCACAGTACCCGGATGCTGCGGACTTGGGGAATTAGCAGAAATTGCACAAATTCGAGCCTTTTGGTAGTAGCACAAATCGGGTATTTTTTGCTGCAATTGCTCGAAAACTTCCGGTTCAATTCGCGTCGCCATGACTGCAGGATTTCGCCCGCGCATCGCCTCGATAATCTCCACAATTTGGTCTGGGGTTTTCCCTGGGCCCCAGATTACTTCAGGAAAACCGGTTCTTAAAGTGCGGTGGTGGTCAATTTTTGCAAAATCCCCCACTTGTTCAAAGTCAAAATACTTTAATTTGTCTAAAGCGGAGCTCGGACTGACATCGCCGGCCGCCACAGATTCGAGTAACTTCTGTAAAATTTCAGGTTCCATTATATTAATGACTGATGAATTTGACTGCTGACTGCTAGAGATTGCTTCGGGCGGGTTTATTTATCCGCTCGATCGCACATACCCTCGTAAAACCCGCCCCTACAGACTAATAACTGCTGAGTGCTTGCTTTCTGACTAATAACTATTCTGTTATTTTCAGCTCGTACAAATTCCAGAAAGCACCGCCGAGGGCACTGTAGCGAATTCCCGAAACGCGATCGCGCACCGCCTCAAAAGTCAGCGGATTCACCATATAGATAAACGGCACTTGTTCTGCTATAATCCGCTGCGTCTCCCCATAAATTTCCTTGCGCTTGGCCTCATCAAGCTCCTGGGAAGCTTTGACGTAAAGGTCATCGATTTTCCGCTCCCAGTCGTACACTTCCCAACCCTTAATCGGCGGTTCTCCGGCTTGCGGGCCCTGGTTGAAACTGTGTAAAGTCCCATTGACAGACCAAATATTGTAGCCGCTGTGGGGTTCAGTACCTCCTGTAAAACCGCCCAAGTAAGTATCCCAATTCCGCGTCAGGCGCAGCTTTTCCACATAAGTGTTAAAACTCAGGAACTGCGTATCAATTTGCATCCCTAGTTTGCCCAAATCTTGCTTAATTTGCGTTGCCATTTGTTCCCGCACTTTTTTACCAGCAGCCATCAACAAAGTAAATCGCACTTTGTTGCCTTCAGCATCCAACAATTCGCCGTTACTATTATACTTAAAACCAGCACTTAACAGTAACTCTTTCGCTTTTTGCCGATCGTAACTGTAAGTTTTCAATCCTTGTTCTGGGGACAGGTAGAACGGACTTTGGGCGGGAATTGGGGAATGCAGCGGTGCGCCAAGTCCGCGATATATATTGTTAGTCATGGCGGATCGGTTGATGCCGTAGGCGATCGCCTGCCGAAATTCCTTAGTCGCGAACCACCGAGATTTAATTGGGTCTACAAACGGCTGATTTTGAGCATTGCGCCCCTTATTCAAATTGAAACACATAAAGACGCTGCCAGTATCCGGGCCGCCGTTGAAGACCGTATATTTGCCGCGTTTTTCCTCCCGTTTCAGCAGCGGAAACACTTCCGGCTCCACGTTCAGAGTATCCAAATCGCCCGAGCGAAAATTCAGCAGTTGATTGTCAGTATTTTCGATTATTTGCCAAACAATTTGCTGGATGTAAGGCTGAACATTTCCCTCTGCATCTTTTCGCCAAAAATACGGATTTCGTTCCAAAACCACGCGCTGATTAGGAGTATAACTCAGCATTCGGTATTGACCGTTGCCGACAATTTTTTTAGGGTCAGTATCCGTGGCCCAAGTGCTCAGGAATTTAGGCTTGCCGTCTGCATCTGTATTTTCGACAGCTTCCTGTAAAATATGAGCTGGTAAAATTGGGATTCCCCCAGCATATCTAATAAAAGGAGCAAAGGGTTCTGCCACGGAAAATTCAACGCGGCGGCTGTCAATTTTTTTAACTTTTGGGAATTGGCGACTGCTGCCAACCCTCAGATTATCTTTCAAACCGCTAGGAATTTTGTCATTGAAATAAATCTTTTCATAGCTGAAGATAATGTCATCAGTAGTCATCGGTTCGCCGTCCGACCATTTCAATCCCTCTCGCAGGGTGAAGACAATCTTTTTGCCATCTTTAGAAACATCCCAGGACTCGGCTAAACCGGGTTCTAGCTTCGATGTCAAGCCGTTTTCGTTAATCAATCCCTCGTACATATAGCCAAAAACGCTGTATGCAGATTGATTTAGCGGGTAGTTAAAGGTACCCGGGCCGCTGGGGGTGGGAACGATGAGCCTGTTTACTAAGTTCGATCGGGCTGGAGTGCACGCAGACAGAGTTATAGTGGCAATTGCCGCCAGTAAAATCGCCAGCCAGCGCAGTCTTGAATGTAGCATCATAGAAATTTTCATAATTTTTTAGTTTACCACCTGCGGGCAACTATGACTGAGATTGTAACCAACCGAGAAAGTCTTCAGTGCGCGAAAAATACTTGGTTATCCCGGCTTCTAGCAAAGCCTCTTGAACTTCTGGTAGTTTGCGAAATTCTTTGACGTTGCCACTTAGAAATACTTTGATTTCTGTGGGGCGCAAGCGGGCATGACTCAAGATACAGTGTAAAATCAAATTGTCTGTTGGGTCTTTTCCGATGATAGTTGTGTTTAAGCTTGCTTCGATAATCTCTGTATTTAATACAATCATTTCTGCCTTTTGCGACAGCATATAAATTGCTTCACGCAAGCGAAATTTAATTTCACCTATTCGATTGCGATAGTAAATTAATGACTCTTCTAGGTGAAAAGATAGAGATGCGACCTGTTCAGATGTCACATCTCGCTTTGTTTCACTAATTTGACGGCTTAGCTGTTCCTTAAAATAGTTTTGTCGCTTCAACTCGTCCTCTAAAGCCGACAGAGACTCCATATAACAAATGCTGGGTATGACCAACTGAACTGATGACGATAAATCCCGCAGCAACATAATTGCTTCAACCTCACGCCCTGTAGCAATACTCATCAAAAAGTTGGTCTCGATATATAAAATTGCCACCTAATTTCACTCCGGATTTTGTTGTTCCACCTGCTAGCAGCGGCAGCAAACCGATTGCTGCTATCTGTTCAGACGCTGGGGGAATTTCTGATTTCCAGTGATAGGCTAAGTCATGCAGCCACGATTCTACCAGCGTTTCTATTGTATCTTCAAATATCCATTTTTTTCCAAATTCAGGCTGATAATAACGAAGTATTTCACCAGTGTTTAGAGAGCAAACAGGTTCAGATAAATTCACGCCGTCCCATTTGAAAATCAGAATTTGTTCGGTGTCCACAAACATAGCATAGGGAATGACTGTGCGTTGTTCGGACATCTTTGCTAACGCAGCTTTCATCCAAGATATCATGTAATCAGCAATCCTCTGCTTTGCTGCTGTTTCTTGAGCTTGAATAATTTTGATCTCGATTAGCGCGACTATGCGATCGTCCTTATCCAACGCGATAATATCCGCATCTATGGGTAATTCTACTTCCAAGGTTTCAGTTTGCATGGTTTCAGCCTTCCTAGCGTATAAGTTTAAGTAAATTCAACTTCTACTATCAAACCACTTTTTTATTTTTTGGAGACTAAAACTACAGCATAGGCTGCAATTCCTTCTTCTCTCCCCACGGGTCCTAACTTTTCGTTTGTAGTAGCTTTGATGCCAATTTGGTCAGGTTTTAATTGTAGGACAGTAGAAAGCCGATCGCGCATTTGCTCAATATGCGGTTTCAGCTTTGGACGTTCCGCCACCACCACCGAATCAATATTGCCGATTTCCCAGCCTTTATCTAATATTAACTGATTGACTTGTGCCAGCAATACGAGACTATCAGCACCTTTCCATTTCGGGTCAGTTGGCGGGAAATACAGCCCGATATCTCCTAAGCTGAGAGCTCCGAGCATAGCGTCCATGATAGCGTGGGTGAGTACGTCTGCGTCGCTGTGCCCTAATAAGCCTAATTCGTGGGGAATGTTCACGCCGCCAAGGATGAGGGGGCGTTCGGGAACTAAGCAGTGAATGTCGTAGCCGTTGCCGATGCGGATGTTCATGTAAATTTAAGGTTTGGGAAAGTATACCAAAAAACAATTATTTCATATTTGCGAGGTAATAGCTGAAAAAGTATGGTCTTGATTTACGGAATTTGTGGGAAAGGACTGTGACAACCTAAACCTACAGGTTCATGATATAATATCCAAGCAATAAAATTTTATAATGGTTAATACCCAACTCTCTTAACTTGGCAGCTAACCGTTCTTTCTGTTGCTTTTCAATTTCTAATTTTTGGATGGCTTCCTCTTTCAGATATCGCTCTCATTCTGTCGGTGTAGCTTTTTTCACTGTATAATTTTAGAGATTATCGAACCCTCTAAAAAATCAAAAAAAACACTTATTCCCACAAATACCAGCATGAAACCCTATGATTCAATCCCTCACCATTGAAGGATTCAAAAGCTTAGAAAAAATAACTTTAAATCTAAGCAACCTTAACTTATTTATCGGCACTAACGCCAGCGGTAAATCTAACTTTTTCGATGCTTTGCGAGTCTTGCAAGGAATTGCCTACGGATTTACTATTGATGAAATCTTTAACGGTAAGCCGAAAAATGCTACCAGTGAAGTCTGGGATTCGATTCGCGGTGGTAGTAGTAAAGCGGCCTTCACACCACGGGGACACTCTACTTCAGAAGAACAAACTATCCAGTTTTTAGTTACAATTAAATTACGCAACGAGCCCGGAGAGGAAATACAATACTCTATCAGTATTTCAGCAGAAAGAGGATGCGTCCGCAGTGAAAAATTACAAGTGAATGGTTCACCAATTTTTGATTCTGAACCCATTTCCAATCATCCCAATAGTCCTTTTATAGAAGTTCGCTATTTTAAGGGAAAACGAGGGAAACCGCCTCATATAAAATTTGAAAAATCTCGTTCAGTCCTCCATCAATTATTGCGCAACGAAACTTGTTCAAACGATCATATCGAGATGATAGCACTGTGTATGCTTACCCTCAGTAACACGCAACACCTTGACCCATCTCCTGCCATTTTGCGCGGTTATTCTCAAGCGCATACAGCGCAACGCATGGGAGAACGAGGTGAAAATTTCGCAGCTTTAGTTAAAACAATTATTACTGATGTTACCGAAAAATCTGCTTTTGTATCCTGGCTCAAAGAATTAACCCCCGCAGAACTCGATGATGTTAGCATTTTGTCCGGTGTATTAGGAGAATCTTTGTTTGCACTCAAAGAGGGTAAAATTTACTATCCTGCTCCCATTTTATCCGATGGAACGCTCAGATTTGCCGCGATTACCGCTGCTTTCTTTCAGCCAGATTTACCGGAAATTCTTACGCTTGAAGAAATAGAAAATGGCCTTCATCCCACCCGCTTAAGACTTCTAGTTGAGTTAATGAAAGCGATGTCAAAATCTGGCAATGTTCAAGTGATGGCAACTACTCACTCACCTTTAATTTTAGAATGGCTGAATCCTGAAGATTATGCCACTACTTTTGTTTGTAAGCGGGATGAAAGCACAGGAGCAACTAATATTATCCCTCTCAGCGAAATTCCTGATTTATTAAAGTTGATTCAAAAGCAGCCGATTAGCGAACTTTTTGCCGAAGGTTGGTTTGAGGGAGTTCTATGAGCTTTAAAGTGCTAATCATCCCTGAAGATCCCACTAATAACGGCTACATCCTCAAACCTTTAATTAAAAGGATGATGAAGGAATGTGGCAAGCCAAACGCACAGGTTGATGTGCTGAGTAATCCCAGAGTCCAAGGGTATAATAACGCTAAAGCATTGATGAGTGAAATCATTTTTGAAAGCTATGTTCACAAAGATTTACTGCTGTTTCTACCCGATGCAGACGGGAAAGATGGGAGCAGAGAATTTGCTATTTTAGAAAAGGAAGCAATAGAGAAAGGTGCCAAGCTATTGTGCTGTGCTGCTTGCCAAGAAGTGGAAGCGTGGCTGTTAGCGGGTCACTTGAATAAGCTAGACAAACCTTGGTCATAAATTCGGGCCGATCCGAGTGTTAAAGAAAATTTTTTTGCTGATTTCCTCAGTAGTTATGGCAATCCTAAAGCTGCAGGAGGGGGGAGAGAAGGGTTAATGCTGGAAACGCTAGAAAATTATCGGGGACTTCTCGATCGCTCTCCTGAACTCAAAGACTTACAAACGCGAATCCAAAATTTATTAGGCTGTTAAATATACGGTTTGGGACGCATCAAGACCTTTATAACCGGGTTTTTTACCGAATCTGTGGACTGCAACGAAGTATTACCGCAAAAAACCCGGTTTCTGACCACTCGTGCGATCGCCCTTTCTCCTATTCTTCCCTCTCCTGCAACCACCGATCGTACAAATCCGCTCGGCGCGATCGAGTTTTTTCAATTTGCTGTTCCCTGCGCCAGCGAGCAATTTCCGCGTGATTACCCGACAGCAACACATCGGGCACCTTCAATCCCCGAAAATCCGCGGGTCGAGTGTACTGCGGATAATCCAAAAGTCCGTCCTCAAAACTCTCAAACTTCAGCGAATCTTCCTTCGCCACAGTTCCCCGCAGCAATCGCAAAACTCCATTTATCAAAGCTAAAGCCGGAATTTCGCCCCCCGTGAGCACAAAATCCCCTAAAGACACCTCGCGAGTGACCAAATGCAGCACTCGATCGTCCACACCTTCATAATGACCGCAAATCAACACCAACTGATCGCGATCGGCCGCCAACTCCCGAAACATCGCCTGCTGCATCGGTTCCCCCTGAGGAGTCAGCAAAATCACCTCCCGAGAAGGCAAAACCGGCAGCGACTCCACCGCAGCAAAAATCGGTTCCGGCTTCATCAGCATCCCCACTCCGCCCCCGTAAGGCTCATCATCGACTCGCTGGTGCTTGTCTGTGGTAAAATCGCGGGGATTGACAAAATTCACCTCAGCAATCTTTTTAGCTAAGGCTTTGCCCATCAGTCCCGACTCCAGGGGAGCCCGGAAAAATTCTGGAAATAGGGTAACAACGTCAAATCGCACAATTATTGGAATTTCATTGATACATCACCTCTAGTTTGACCCTTAGGGGGAGTTCAGTTTTCAGTAATTGCTTTATTCTTTATAATTTCTTATAATTTCTGAAAATTTTTGCAATTAAAATTCTCTTCCTTTGTCTGCAGGCAGGTTTTGTAAAAAAATAATCTGTTTTTCATGACAGCGACTGCAAGTAAACTCGCCCCCAAACAACTGCGGGATCGCGCGATCGGCGATCGCACCTCGCTGGCACCAAAAATATTTATTCTTAAAAAGCCCCATTCTACCCACAGCCACGGCAAAATTGAATTTCACATCCAACAGAGGAAGACACACCATGCAGCAATTGACATCTCAAGCCCTTGAACACAATATTCCCCAGCGCACAAAAACCTCGATTATGGTGATCGGGGGAGCCGAAGACAAAGTTCACGGGCGAGAGATTCTGAATACCTTTTTTTGCCGTGCTGGGGGTGCAAATGCTCGGCTGGCGATCGTTCCCTGCGCTTCGCGAGATCCCGAAGGAATTAGCAACCGCTACCGCACCATATTTGAAGAAATGGGCGTTAGCGCCGTCAAAGTAGTGGATATCCGCGAACGCGAACAAGCCGAAAACCCCGTCTGGAAAGATTACTTAGAAGATTGTACGGGCGTATTCATCACAGGCGGCGACCAACTGAGGCTCTGCGGGCTGCTGGCGGACACCCCGCTGATGGAGAAAATTCGCAAAGAAACTATCGAAGGCAAGATTACCCTCGCCGGTACCAGCGCGGGTGCTGCGGTGATGGGATATCACATGATTGCAGGCGGCGGGAGTGGCGCGTCACCGAACCGCTCTTTAGTAGACATGGCAAACGGACTTAACATTATTCCTGAGATCATCGTAGACCAGCATTTTCACAACCGCAACCGCATGGCTCGCTTGCTGTCGGCTGTGGCAAGTCATCCCGATCGCCTCGCTATTGGTATTGACGAAGACACCTGCGCGTTGTTTGAGGGAGACGATACTATGAAAATTCTCGGTAAAGGCACTGTGACTATTGTTGATTCTAGGGAAAATTTTTATACCAATGAGTCTCTGGTAGGAGCGACAGAACCCTTAAGTCTGTTCAATATGCGCTTGCACGTTCTTTGTCACGGAGATTGCTACAATATGCCCCTAGGCAAACCAATGCCATCGGCAGCCTGTTCCGAGTCTGGCTGGCCCCCCGAATGCCGCACAGCCAACTAACGTAGAACATCTCTTGTCATTGATTCTGCAGAAATTAAGTGGCATTGGGGTCGAATCATGGATACCACAATAGAATAGATTCCCAATTAGCCACAGGCTCACGCCAGAAGGCAGAATCACAGAAAATTCTACCTTCGGGCTTTGAGTTTTTGCTCGCGATTAACCTCTACTTGTTTTTAGCCGATCGCTGGGGCATGAATTTTCAATTGGGTCGCCCATAACTGGAAATTCACTCGCAAACTGTTCGTAGCGAACAGTCGATCGAGCAATCTAGATCGAAATTGAATAAATGCTCCAATTATCTATAAGATTTCCCGACCCATACCCCTCTAACTGTCATGAAAATACTTAAAATCCAGACCTTACGCGGCCCCAACTACTGGAGCATCCGACGCCACAAACTCGTCCTGATGCGTCTGGATTTAGAAGAGTTGGCAGATAAAACCACATCTGAAATTCCTGGCTTCTACGAAGGATTGACCGCCGCGCTGCCGAGTTTGTACGAGCATCACTGTTCTCCAGGCCATAAGGGAGGCTTCCTGCAACGTGTCAAAGCAGGCACGATGATGGGACACGTCATCGAACACGTAGCCCTAGAACTTCAGCAAATGGCAGGAATGCCGGTCGGGTTCGGTCGCACCCGCGAGACTGCGACCCCAGGCATTTACCAAGTAGTAATTGAGTATCAAAACGAACAAGCAGGTCGCTATGCCGCCCGGGCGGGCGTGCGGATGTGCCAGAGGATTGCCGAGACGGGCACTTATCCAGAAGCAGAATTAGTCCAAGATTTGAGAGACCTTAGAGAGTTTGCGGCGTCGGCGGCACTCGGGCCGAGTACGGAAACACTGATCAAAGAAGCAGAAGCTCGCGGCATTCCTTGGATACCGTTGAGCGCCAGGTTTATGATTCAACTCGGCTACGGGGTTCACCAAAAGCGGATTCAGGCAACTCTGAGCAACCGCACGGGAGTTTTGGGGGTAGAACTAGCCTGCGATAAGGAAGGGACCAAAAATATCCTCGGCAGCGCCGGCGTGCCGGTTCCCAGAGGAACGGTGATTAATTATTTGGACGAATTGCGCGGGGCGATAGAAGATGTCGGCGGTTATCCGATCGTCCTCAAACCCCTAGACGGAAACCACGGCCGCGGCATTACGATCGACATCAATTCCTGGGAAACAGCAGAGGAAGCCTACGACTTAGCCAGCGCGGCATCAAAAACAAAAAGCGTCATTGTCGAGCGCTATTACGTCGGCCGCGACCACAGAGTATTGGTAGTCAACGGGCAAGTCATAGCAGTCGCAGAACGAGTCCCGGCTAACGTCGTGGGCAACGGCAAGTCTACAGTAGAACAGCTTATTGAAGAAGTAAACCGCGACCCGCAGCGAGGAGACGGACACGACAACGTGCTCACCCGGATCACGATCGACAAATTGTGCCTGGATTTGCTGCAAAAACAAGGATACGCGATGGACTCCGTAGTGCCGGCCGGGGAAAGAGTATTTTTGCGCGCGACAGCAAACTTGAGTACCGGTGGAATTGCAGTCGATCGCACCGACGAAATCCACCCGGAAAACGTCTGGCTGTTTTCCAGAGTCGCCAAAATTATCGGTTTGGACATCGCCGGCATTGACGTAGTAACTCCCGACATCTCCCAACCCCTGCGCGATGTCAACGGCGTCATCGTCGAAGTCAACGCAGCACCAGGTTTCAGAATGCACGTCGCCCCGAGTGAAGGTTTACCCCGCAACGTCGCCGGCGCGGTCTTCGATATGCTTTTCCCCTCGCCTCAACCCAGCCGGGTGCCGATTTTAGCGGTAACGGGAACCAACGGCAAAACTACAACCACTCGCCTGCTTGCCCACATTGTCAAGCAGACAGGTCAGATTACTGGCTACACGACTACCGACGGCACTTACATCGGCGATTATTTGGTAGAAACCGGAGACAATACCGGGCCGCAGAGCGCTCAATTGATTTTGTCTGACCCAACGGTGGAAGTAGCGGTGCTGGAAACGGCTAGAGGCGGAATTTTGCGATCGGGCCTCGGCTTCGATCAGTGCGATGTCGGCGTCGTCTTGAACGTCGCGGCCGATCACTTGGGAATTGGCGACATCGACACCGTGGAACAGCTCGCCAAACTCAAGAGCGTCCTCGTCGAGTCGGTAATGCCCAAAGGCTATGCAGTTTTAAATGCAGACGACCCGCTTGTATCACAAATGGCGCAGCGTGTCAAGGCTCAAATTGCATACTTTTCGATGAACCCGGACAACGAACTGGTTGCCAAACATACCGCTGCGGGCGGGCTGGCAGCGATTTACGAAAATGGGTATTTGTCGATTTTGAAAGGCGATTGGACCCTGAGAATTGAGCAGGCTGTGAACGTGCCGCTGACGATGGGCGGGCGCGCGCCGTTTATGATTGCTAATGCTTTAGCAGCTTGTTTGGCGGCTTTTGCCCAAGGATTCAAAATAGAAGATATTCGATCGGCTTTGTCAAGCTTCCAAGCATCGGTGGGTCAAACTCCCGGACGGATGAATTTGTTTAAATTGGGCAACTATCACGCTTTGGTGGACTACGCCCACAACCCCCACAGCTACAAAGCTTTGGGCAGTTTCGTGCTGAATTGGCAGGGACAGCGGATCGGGGTAGTCGGCGCCCCTGGAGACCGGCGAGATGAAGATTTTGTCACGCTGGGCAAACTTTCGGCCGAGATGTTCGATCGCATTATTGTCAAAGAAGATAGTGACACGCGCGGGCGAGAACCCGGTGTTGTGGCAAAGTTAATTTGCCAGGGAATTGCAGAGGCGATTTCTGCAGGAACCGCCAACAAATCTCAAGTTGAATACGAGTTGATTCTCGACGAAACAACGGCCGTTAACAAGGCTTTAGATGAGGCGCCGGCCGGCAGTTTGGTAGTGATTTTACCTGAAGGTGTCAACAAAGCTTTGAGTTTAATTGAAGCCCGGAAACCGATTAAGGAATCTGTGGAAGTTCAAAATGGTTTAGATCGATCGAAGTCACAGGAAAGTTTAAAACCGACTGTGGTGAATCAAGGCTAAACTCTTAAGTCTCATTTAATTAATAGGTTGGGTTACTTGTGTTAAACCCAACCTATTTGTTTTAAAATTAATACTATTTTTGAAGATTTTTTTGTGTATTGCATTGAACAAAGGGTAGAGAAAGCGATCGACTTATATTAAATCCGGTAGCATCGTCGGGCGTAAAATCCAGTCAACAGTCAACCACAGACGGTGCAACCGGATTCGATATAATTCATCTGCGTTAATCTGTGTCTATCTGCCCTCATCAGCGGTAAAAAAAAGAGAATTTCTTCACCGCAGATGACAAAGGATTGACGCAGATTCACGCAGATGAATAGCATAAATACATGAATAATTCCCATGCTAACAGAGAAGTATAGAATCAGGAAAAAGCAAGCAGCAGGATTGCAGCATGAATGAGGCCGATCGCACGCGAGTCGAAACATTCATCACGCGCTGGGCCGGTTCTAGCGGTAACGAACGGGCAAACTACCAGTTGTTTTTTGCGGAAATGTGCGATGCGCTGGGAGTCGATCGCCCTTTTGATAAAGGCAGAATTCCCAACGATCCCTACTGCTTTGATAAAGATGTAAAAATTTTTCACCCCAGCGGCAAGGTGACTCCGGGGTTTATTGACTTTTACAAAGCCGAGCATTTTTTGATAGAGGCAAAACAGGGCGGAACAACGAGCAAAAAGGGAACGGCAAAGCGGGGGACAAATACCTATTTGCGAGAGATGGAAAAAGCGTTTGTGCAGGCGATCGCCTATACCCGCAGTCTCAGCAGCAAACCGCCCTTTTTGTTAACTTGCGATATTGGCGATCATTTTGAATTGTGGATGGGTTTTAGCGGCGATTATGGCGGCTATGGGGCGCGGCAAGAAATTGGGCTGGCCGAGTTGCGGAAAGCCGATGTTTTCGATTTGTTTGTCGATATTTTTAGCAATCCGCAGCAGCGCAATCCAGAGAAAATTGCGGCGCGGGTGACGCGGGAAGTGGCGGCGGATTTGGCAGAGTTGGCAAAGCGGATGGAGGCGAATGTCGATCCGCAGCAAGTCGCCCAGTTTTTGATGCGCTGTATTTTCACCATGTTTGCCGAGGATGTGGGGTTGCTGAAGGAACATTTGTTTGCGCAGGCGCTGGAAACGCGATGGATTAAGCTGTGTTGCATCTAGATTGCCTATGGTATTAGAGAGGGAGAGGGGGTGAAGGGGAGAGGGGGAGAGGATTTGACGATTTTTGATCGGGACTCGAAATATACAATTTAAATGCACAACAGCTTATCAATCCGAAGACGTTTAAGCCGGAAGTAGAGGCGCTGTGGGAGGCGATGAATGAGGGGACGAGTTTTGGCTTTCATGGCAAACTGTTGCGGTTTAATGGGGGATTGTTTGCCGAGTCGCAGGCGTTTGCTTTGACAAAGGCGCAGTTGGAAGTGTTGTTGCAGGCGGCGAAGCGGGATTGGTGCAATGTGGAACCGGCGATTTTTGGGACGTTGTTGGAAAGGGCGCTGGATTCGAGGGAACGGAGTAAGTTGGGGGCGCATTATACGCCGCGATCGTATGTGGAACGGTTGGTAAAGCCTGTGGTGATGGAGCCTTTGGGCGATCGCTGGATTGCGGTACAAGCGGAGGTTAAACAGTTGCTCAACGCGGGGGAAGCGGAACCGACTGCAAATCAAAGGAAAAAGGCGATCTCAGTTTTAGAAGCATTTCTAACGGAGTTACAACAGGTGAAGATTCTCGATCCGGCGTGCGGATCGGGTAATTTCCTTTATGTGACGTTGGATTTGTTGAAGGGGTTGGAATCGGAGGTGTTGCGGCGCTTGGAGGATGTCACAGGGGTGCCGCAGTTGCGGTTAGATTTTGCTCAAGTGAATCCCAGTCAGTTTTTGGGGATTGAGATTAATCCACGGGCAGCGGAGATCGCGGATTTGGTGATTTGGATTGGGTATTTGCAGTGGCATTTTCGGCGGTTTGGCGATATTCCGCCGATCGAACCGGTGTTGCGGGAGTACAACAATATTAAACAGGGGGATGCAGTGTTAGCCGATGACGGGAGGGAACCGGATGTGGATGCGACGGGGAAGGTGAGGACTCGCTGGGGCGGACGGATGATGAAGAGTCCGGTGACGGGCGAGGATATTCCCGATCCGACTGACCAAATAACAATTTATCGCTATTTAAATCCGAGGGCAGCCGAGTGGCAGGAGGCGGATTATATTGTGTCGAATCCGCCGTTTATTGGGAACTTTAAAATGCGCGAAATTTTGGGGGATGGGTATGTAGAAGCATTGAGGAAAGTTTATAAAGATGTACCGGATACTGTTGATTTTGTGATGTACTGGTGGCACAAGGCAGCCGAATTAGTCAGAATAGGGAAGGTTTATAAATTTGGGCTGATTACGACAAATACACTTAGTCAAGTTCGACAAAGAAAAGTCGTAGAATATCATCAATCCCAAAATAATCCAATTCAGTTATTTTTTACTGTTCCCGATCATCCTTGGGTTGATGAAGGTGCATCAGTCCGAATTGCCATGACTGCTGGAAAACTCAGGAAAGCAGAAAATCTAGCCCAAAATATTAGGATGGGAACTGTAACTTCAACTGGGCTTGGAGAGACACCAGAAGACTCCGCAGAATCTCTAACAATTTCTTGGAAGAGTGTTGGAAATATATTTAGCAATCTTCAATCAGGATCGGATGTTGGCAGCACTGTTGCTTTGAAGAGTAATGAAAAGTTATCTTGCCCTGGAGTCCAGTTATGTGGATCGGGATTCATTCTGAAATCAGAGAATTTTGATCGAGTTGAAAAAGCAGTAACTTTCGCATACCTACATGGCAAAGATTTTATGCAAACTTCTCGTAAGGTGAAAGTCATCGATCTTTTCAACTTGAAAATTGAAGAAGTCCAGCAAATGTATCCTAAAGCCTATCAGTGGGTGCTAGAGAGGGTCAAACCTCAGAGAGAAACAAGCCGAGATAAGAAACTACGTGACAATTGGTGGCTTTTTGAAAGACCGCGACCTGATCTGCGAGAAGCTATTAAAGGATTGAAACGTTATATTGCTACGGTTGAGACGAGTAAACATCGAGTATTTGCTTTCCTAGATTCACAAGTTTTACCTGATAAGAGGCTGATTGCGATCGCTCTTGATGATGCTTATTTTCTAGGTGTTCTTTCTAGCCGAATTCATGTAACTTGGGCGCTGGCAGCGGGTGGAACTTTGGAGGATCGCCCAATTTATTCCAAAACTACTTGCTTCGATCGCTTCCCCTTCCCGACTCCAACCGACACCCAAAAACAAACCATCCGCGAACTCGGAGAACGCCTCGACAGCCACCGCAAACGAGTCCAAGCCACTCACCCCGAAGTCACCATCACCGGGATGTACAACCTCCTCGAAAAACTCCGCCAAGGCGAACCCCTCGACGACAAAGACAAAGCCTTCAACCAAAAAGCCTTAGTCTCCACCCTCAAACAAATCCACGACGAACTCGATGCCGCCGTATTTGCCGCCTATGGTTGGGAACCCACCCTCACCGACGACCAAATCCTGGAAAACCTCGTCACCCTCAATGCCCAACGCGCCGAAGAAGAACGCAACGGACTGATTCGCTGGCTGCGTCCCGACTACCAAGCCCCAGGCGAAACCTACGTGCAACCATCCCTTGCAGGCATCACCACGGAAACCGAAACCCCCATCGCCCCCACGGAACAACAACCTTTCCCCAAAACCCTCAAAGAGCAACTTTGGGCCATCCGCGACTTATTCCGCACCCAAAGCGGCGAATGGACAGCCGCCCAAGTCACCGCCCATTTCAAAGGGGCAAATCGCAAACAAAAAGTCATTCTCGACTGTCTAGAAAGTCTCGAAGATTTGGGGATTTTGCTCAGTCATAATGAAGATGGGATGACTTTCTGGCATCTGGCAGAACTTTAGAGCGATTGGTAAGTTTCTGTTACCTTCTCTAGGCCATCTGCAAATACTCCAACACCAGCAACCGCAAATAGTCCAGCATTCGGATATAGGCTCGCATTTGAAGATAGCCCGATCGCGTCTCATTATAAAACTGAGCGATCGCAGAACGATCGAACACCCTGAGCTGATGTAACTCTGCGATCGCTTGCTCGCGATTCTCAACCTCTGCGCGCTCCTCAATCTGACTAGCATAACCGCGAATACTTACTGTTACTAACTCAAGCTCCTCCAGAAACGAAAAATCTTCCTCAGAACCAAGATACCTCTGAGATATCTCTTTGCGCTCTGATTTAGTGTTTTGATAGTCAACTGTCAACTGTGCCAAAAGTTGCACAATAATATCCTGCCCAAGCGCTAATTTGTTCTGAACTTGTGCCATGTCGCTATTCCTCATTAATGCCATAAGTCACGATTTTCTCAACACCATACTGGTCAGGTCGCACGATTAAAAACTCCTTGCCCTTTCGGTAAACAGCGGCTCCATCCTGCCGATATCCCGT
The DNA here is from genome assembly GCF_036702495.1 of Microcoleus sp. C2D2. Classification (NCBI taxonomy): domain Bacteria; kingdom Bacillati; phylum Cyanobacteriota; class Cyanophyceae; order Oscillatoriales; family Microcoleaceae; genus Microcoleus; species Microcoleus sp. C2D2. The sequence continues at coordinate 46,930 of NZ_JAUBTO010000052.1, forward strand.
GCGAGGAACTCTTACAGCACCTCTGGTGTTGAAGTTGTGTGCTTTACGCAGATATTTGAGTGGATCAAATCCTTTTCTTTGTCAATGGTCTAACACACTTTGGGCTACAGTTCGATAAGTTCCTCTATCCCATTCAGACAAATATTGCTGTAGTTCGATAACTTCAGTATTGGAATAGTCTTCAAACAGTCGCTCTAAATAAGGATCGAGGGATGATTCGTCTGGCATTTTCACTCTAATTCCAGAGGATATTATTTATCATAGCTTTCCAGGAAAAAGACCGATCGCCTTTTATATCAAATCCACTCTTCATTGGAATGATTCATCTCTCTCATCTCTTCCTCTGTGTTCTCTGCGTACTCTGTGGTTAAATCATTCCGATCCAATCAGAATTGGTATTACCCCTTAACTACCGCCCACTGAGTCACCGGTGCCAGCGGTTTCCAACCCTGAAAAGAACCGATCGCCCCGACTCGCTGAATCCCAATTCTAATTAGTTCGCCGCCGTAAATATCGTGCCACTGCAACACTTTGAGTTCGCTCTCAACTGTCACCGCATTAACAACTAATCGGCCGCCTTCACCTAAAGCATTCCAGCAAGTTTCCAGCACAGCTTCTGCGGTGACACCGCCGCCGATGAAAATAGCATTCGGTTGAGGCAAATTTGTCAGGGCTTCCGGCGCTTCTCCCGCCACGATTTTGAGTTCGGGAACGCCGAAAGTCGAGGCATTTTCAGCGATGTATTCCAATCGACTCGGATGGCGTTCGATCGCGATCGCCCTGCACCGAGGATGACTCCGCATCCATTCGATCGCGATCGAGCCGCAGCCCGCCCCCACATCCCAAAGCAACTCTCCGGGAATCGGCGCTAACGTTGACAGAGTAACGGCTCGAACCTCCCGCTTCGTAAGTTGTCCGTCGTGGCGATAAGCAGCATCCGGCAAACCCGAGGTACGAGGGAAAATCACAGCTTCGCGATCGGCGGCAACTGCGATCGCGATCGCGTTCAAATCCACCAAATCCGCTGCATTCCAGGCTGCTGCTACCCCCTCGATCCGCCGTTCCGATGCCGATCCCATCCGCTCGAACACGGTCATCAAACTGCTGCCAAACCCCCGCTGCGTCAACAATTGTGCCACCTTTCCCGGCGTGTGTCTGTCAGCGCTCAACACCAGCAAGCGCGCGCCCGGCGACAAAGCAAGGGCGATCGATGCGATCGGGCGATTTGTCAAACTGAAAGTCTCAACTTGGGCCAGCGGCCAACCCAAACGGGCGCAAGCAAGACTAAAAGCCGATACCGCCGGAATCACAGTCATTTCCTCCATGGGAATCTGGCGCGACAGGGTAACGCCGATGCCGTGACACATGGGATCGCCGCTTGCGAGCACGCACACAGACTGTCCCCGGCGGCGGAGGATCTCGTCAACTGTTGTCTGCAAAGGCGATGCCCAAACCAATTTTTCGCGGGTGTCGTCGGTTGGTAGCATTGCTAGGTGACGGGCGCCACCAACAACGACTTGAGATCGAGAGAGGAGGGTAAAGGCGATCGGGCCGAGCCCCGAAAGTCCATCTTCGCCAATCCCCACCACCGAAAGCCATTTGTGCATTGCGCCCTTACTGCTAATTACTACTTATCGATTCTAAAAAATAATATCGGACCGTAGATTCGGTAAAAAAGCCGGTTTCTTTGATAGGAGTGCGATCGCGAACTGTTTATTTTTGTAGTTGCGGTGTCTTCGCCGGCAAGTCCATGCGTCCATGACTGTCTGAAAAATATTTTCCCCAAACAAAAAGCGCCCCTATTACTAGGAGCGCTTTTTGTTAATCAAAGACTAAAACTTAGCCGTTGATAGAAGGAGCAACCAAAGCTACGGGAGTTGTTTCGCCAGCAGCCAAGTCGAGAGGG
>NZ_JAUBTO010000053.1:0-46826 GCF_036702495.1 Microcoleus sp. C2D2
GTAAGGTATCTGGGGGCTCCCGGTCAATGTCTCGGTTTGAACAAACTGCTGATTTGTTATCTGTGATTCAGACTTGTCGGTTTCAGGGTAAAAGCGCAATAGCTTTTTTCCGTGATGCTATATCTGCCCATTCTTGTGGCTTTTTCATGCCTTCTCTTGTTCCTCAATCAAAGACCTGAATCCTTACAAAACGACTAAATCGCATGGAATCTCGCAACCATTTTTCAACTTTACTGCTTCTGACGAAAAACCAGATAATTCTGCACGGTGGGGGGAGATTTTTCCTTCTGCAATAAACGGATAGTAATCCTTAGGCGCAAGCGCTGTGGCTGAACGTAAATCAGGCAATAGTTTGTGGTCTGGTTGTACAGCTTTGATGCGACCCTGGGCGGCTTGGCTTTTTCCAGAAACATTTCGCTGAACTTGAAAGCGGAAGATGGATGCAATCAAATCCCAAAAACCTGAAACAATGAAGCCAAGGCGATTGTGCAGGAAACGTTCAATGGCGGTTGGATGTGCCCAACTTGTCATCATCACTGTCCCAAAGCGGCTGAATAATGCGTAGGTAAAATGTACGCCCAAAATCCATTCCGGGATAAGCCAGCGCGGTGTACGAAATACATGATTTACTTGCGCGCCTTGTTTTGCTGCGAAAGTCGTCATGTCTAAGGCGCTTTTTCCGAAGCCAACGATTACAACTCGTTGATTATCGAATATATCCAGCGTGCGGACATCCCGTTCAGTGATGATTTTCCCGCCGAAATCTTCGATACCTGGAAATTCAGGTTGATACTTTCCTTCTGTATATTGCCCAACTGAGATAATGACGTATCCAAATAATTCTTCGTGAACGCCATCCTGGTTTTTATATCTTAATAGCCAGCCATCTTCTGTTTCTTTTAGTTCGATAACTTCGTGATTTAACCGCACATCAAGTTTTAGATGCTTGACCGCTTGCCCCCAATAATTCAGGATTTGTTCTCCGGTAGGATGTAAATCTGAGGTGAATGGCCAGGGAAAATCAGATAAATGATACTGTTCCCTGATATTTTGCAGGTGTACGTTTGGGTAGGCAAGTGCCCATACTCCGCCAAGCTTTTCGGATTTCTCGAAAACAACTGCTTGGAAGCCATTTTTCTTCAGAATTTGGGCTGTCGTAATTCCTGATATTCCCGCGCCAATAATGGCAATTGGCATACCGTTTTTGTATTGCATATATTTGAGTCTCCTGATTGGGTATGGTTATTAGAGTAATTTTGCTGAGGCAGTGACAAAAAACCGGAAAGCCTTGCACTCCGAAGAGTTTAAATCGATCGCTCTCAAAAAAGACAGAGGCGTTGTCACCCCGTCAGATTCGTGACCTTAACCCCAACTGCTGATAGTAGCTTAGTTGGTTATAAGCTGTTGTGCATTTAAATAGAATGTCAACAAACAATTCGGTGTCTTGTGGGGTGTCTCGCCCGCCCTGAATATGCAATTTAAATGCGTGACAGCTTAGACGCTTGGAGGAGATGAATCCTTGCAGTCTGGCTGCTACAACCTTAGTTTAGGCGATCGGCACAGTCCGATCGCGCCAAGGATGTAACTAATAACTAATAACTAATAACTGCTTAATTAACCAAGCGATCGCCCCTTCCACATCAGCAACCTGCTCAACATCGGGAATCTGCGGCCGCTGCACCATCACAACCGGAATTCCCAGTTCCCTAGCCGCAGCAATTTTCGCATAAGTAGCACCGCCCCCGCTGTTTTTGCTAACAATTGTATCAATCTGATATTCTAATAGAAGTTGGCGCTCGTCTTCCCAGGTAAAAGGCCCCCTTGCTAATAACAATTTACCGTTAGGAACAGGAGTATTTAGTGCCGGAGGATCGATCGCCCGCATCAAAAACCAAATAGCATCCAAACCCGCAAACTCCGCCAATTCCTGCCTGCCAATGGTGAGAAACACCCGCTGAGACTGCCCTAATAAAGCTGTTGCAGCCTCCGAGTGGCTGGCAACCTCAATCCAGCGATCGCCCTCCACCCTCTCCCAAGCTGGACGCACCAGCATCAAATAGGGCACATTACATTCAGCAGCAGCAACAGCAGCATTGGCAGAAATCTGAGCCGCAAACGGATGAGTAGCATCAATTAACAAATCGATCGGGCGATCGAGCAAAAACGCAGCCAGCCCAGCCGCCCCACCAAACCCCCCAATTCGCACTCCTCCCGTTTTTGGGGTCAAAGGCTGTTGAGTGCGTCCTGCTAGCGAAGATATCACCTCGATTTCAGCGATTTGAGACGCTCTTGCCGCCAATTCAGCAGCATCCCCCGTCCCCCCCAAAATTAGCAACCGTTTTTTCACCCAATTACACCTAACTTATGCCATTTTAGATTAAAGATTTTAGATGAAAGATTAAAGAATTGTAAATTACCGATGAAATAAGCGTTTAGAGGTTGCCTACCGTCACATCCTTTTTTGAAACTGGTACTATCCAAGCAACGCCCGCAAATTCGGTTAATAATATGTTTAGTAAAGTTTAAACTGCCAACAACGATGATTCGCTCATTTTTCACATTTTTTACAGTATTAATTGTAACCGGGTTAGTTTGGTTGGGAAATATCGCGCCCGCTACCGCACAAGTACAACCAACAGATATCGCCGATCCCCAACAGGAATTGGGAGAACTCGTTCAAAAAGCTTTTGAAGCTACAAATGAAGGCAAATTTCCCGCCGCTGAAACTTTTTGGACTCAAATCATTGACAAATTTCCCTCACAAGCCCCCGCTTGGAGCAACCGAGGCAATTCTAGAGTCAGCCAAAACAAGCTACAAGCAGCAATTTCCGACTACGAAAGAGCGATCGAACTAGCTCCCGACGCCCCCGATCCCTACCTAAACCGCGGCACCGCCTTAGAAGGTTTAGGACGCTGGGAAGAAGCGCTCGCCGATTACAATCACGTGCTAGAATTAGACCCCAAAGATCCAGCAGCCTACAACAACCGAGGCAACGCCGAAGCCGGTTTAGGAAAATGGGAACAAGCAATTGCCGACTACAGCAAAGCCTTTGAATTAGCCCCCGAATACGCCTTTGCCCGCGCCAACCACGCCCTCGCACTTTATCAAAACGGGCAAACCAAAGAAGCAATTCGCAACATGAAAAACATCGTCCGCAGATACCCCCAATTTGCCGACATGAGAGCCGCCCTCAGCGCCTGTCTTTGGGAAGCAGGAAAGCGCGGCGAAGCTGAGAGCAATTGGGTAGCAGCAGTCGGCCTAGATTCCCGCTACAAAGACCTCGATTGGGTTGCCCATACCCGCCGCTGGCCGCCAGTTGCAGTCAGTGCATTAGACAAATTCTTGCACTTGCAATAATCTCAAAATGCCAATGGAAAATTGCGAGCATCCCGATGATTGTAGGGTATTTTTACAAAAAGGGATGCTCCCAAGAATTGCCAAATGTCATCGGAAGTATAGCAGAAGGAAGAAGGCAGAAGGCAGAAGGCAGAAGGCAGAGGCCATAATAGCGGCGTTGCTTAATACAGGGATGAATTCAATAGTTCGGAATTGCCATAAGCCCGCTTGAGAGTGAGTTTTGCAACTTCAGAAAAAGTTGTTCATACTCACATCTTGCACCCTTCTCAAGAACAGGCAAGATGCCTGTTCCTAAAATTCACTCTTTGTGGAACAGGCATCTTGCCTGTTCATAAAAAGCTTATTGAGAAAGGTCCAACATCTCAGTTCATACCGTTAATCCGCAACGCCACTAAACTAAGAATCGCTCTAATCACCCAGCCATTAGAAATATTCTGCCACTATGGTGATACTTGGGCTGTTATCCAACACCTTTATTAAACTCATACGAATGGAATCGTTGTAAGACCACCCATTCTCCGAAGATGCCTTTAGATAATCACTCACTTGAACCTGTGGAACCTCTTGTCCTGCTATCTTGACACTCTTCAAGTAACCAGAAGGCCCTGCGGTTTCAGAGGGATCGTGCAATACCGCTACAAAGAAATAGGTTTCAAACTGCGGTGTGTATCCATCATGAACGCGCTCTACTTTAATCTCGCGAGTCTTTTCACCAGTGTAGGAGTGGGTGATCTTGGTCTTGCGATATTCGTCGTTAGCGTCGTCATCCCATCCGCATCCTTCTTCCATCTTAGGAGCAGAAGAACGGCTCACCCCATCATCAAGAAACATGGTGTATTCACCACTCTTGCCCGGATAGACATTCAGAGCGATCGGATTCGGCTTACCTTCCTTATTCAGTTGTCCCACATATTGTTCCAGTTCAATCGTAGGAATGATTGCGCCCGATCGCACATACATCGGAACAATGAAGTTAATGTGATGGCCTTCTAGATGAAGACTAGCATCAAAATCTCGGATAGTTGTACCACCCTCAACAGCATCACCAAGGGGCAGAGCATTGTCCATAAAACAGTACCAATCACTGCCCCATGGGAGATAAACATCCCGCAAGCCGGCGTTTTTCACAAGTGAGTGGGCGTCCTCGGGGTCTAAAATCGGAGCAATCAAGAGATCCTTACCCACAAAGAACTCATTGTCTAGGAAAGCTTCTTTGTCATTGTAGAGCGATTGGTCCTGGGGATCGTTAAGAAACAAGGGTCGAGATATCGGCATTCCATTGAGCGAGTTCTCAAACATCGCGTCATAGAACAATTGTAAGAGCCGATAGCGCAATTCAATGTAGTGCTTGCAAATCGGCAATACCATGCGGTACAACTCTTGAGGCTCTGGCAGATTGCCACCATGATATTCGTTAAACCATTCTACATACATGAATGGCTCTTGAAACTCTTTACGCCCTTTGCGGACATAATGATTCCGGAACCAGGGCAGGAAGGCACCTGCCGCTGTCCACCGAATCAGCAGTTCTGGACTAGCCCATTTGCCTTCATCCACCGCTGAAGCTTCAAAACCGCCAATATCCTGACCGTTGATTGCTAATCCGCACAAACCAAGGGATAGCACTTGCGAGACATTCATCTTCAGAAAATCCCAGTCCGAAGAGTTGTCACCATTCCACAATCCCGCAAATCGATGCACGCCGCTGAAGCTGCCGCGTCCGATAATGAAGTTCCGCTTGTTCTTTCTCTCAATTAAGTTAGGGTATTTGGGATCGTTGAGTTCGTGCAGACGGTTGAGTCCCTGATATGTGGCTTTGTGAAGATTGTAAGAGTACAAATTCCACACCTTAATCGCCGGGGTGAATTTAGGCTGCGCTGCAGATAGGGAATCATCCGTCACCAACAAACGAAATGGAAAGCCCTTCATATCTCCACGATTCTCGCGGATCGCAGGTGTCGTCATATCCTGCCAAACCATTTCTAGCCCCATAGAGTAGAGGTATTTATATTGGGTTCCCCACCACTCACGTACCTCTTGCCGACCCAGATCCGCGTAATGACCAGGAGTTCCTAGCTCATTATTGTAAGAATCGTTGCCGTAGTACACTCCACCAAGATAGGGTTCGCCACTATTGAAACCTTCAACCCACCCATTATTGGGAGAGTATTCATTACCGCTACCATAAAGCTGGTAAACCTTGCTAGCAGGATTCTCGGGATCGTGACGCTTGTCGAGTACGAAATAACCTTTTTCCTTGGCTTCGGCGTAAGTTGAATAGTTCGGATCTAAGGAACTAATAACTGGGGTAATGTTGGTGCTACATTTCACGCCCCGATCTTTTAAGCGCTGAAACATTCCAGAGGGGTCGGGGAATTTATCGAGATCGATTGTGAAGGTTTGGTAGTTTTTCTGGATATCTACATCAATGTGCATCCCATCAAGAGGAATTTGGTATTCCCGATGCTTGCGGACTGCCCATTCCACAATTTCCTGACGTTCGTACCCATAACAACCTTGCTGATATCCCAAGCAATAGCGGGGTTTCAAGCGCGGTCTGCCCACAATTTCTGTATAACTATCTAGAATGTTGGCAGGGTCATCTCCGATAAAGAAAAAGAAGTCAAGGTCGCCAAAGCGAGTCCCAAACTTATAGCGACTGGAGTTGGTATAACCGATGTCCACCAGGACTTGACCGGTATTTTCAATAAAAAGGCCATTGACGCTATTGTATTCCGGAACCCCATAAAATTCATAAAAGAAGGGTTCTGAGTGGTAAAGAGGTTCCCGTGGGTCTAACGGGCCACGATTGTAAACCTGCCGGTACCGCATATTATCAAAGTTGAAATAGTTGACTTGTGCGGTATTTTTGCTCAGAGACTGCCCGCCTTGTTCGCCAAAGCCAACATATTTGGCATTGGGTGGCTTCTTCACCGCCTGGATAATGGCGTAATCCTCATTTCCGTTAGGAGTAAAATAAATCGCAGTACCTGCAGTTTGCCAAACAATATATTCTTCATGTGGGGCAAACTTATAGACGGTAATTGAAAATGGCTTATAGTTGACAACCACTTTCATTTCACGGCGATCGTTCGTATCATCATCCTGAGGCTTCGTCACCAGTTGGATACTGTTGCTGGTATCTGTGACATCGATGTCAAAGGGTTCCCTCTGGTCGAGCAGTCTGGTCAAATCTGTAAAGGTCTTCAAAATTACTGAAGGACTATTTTCTTCTGGATAGTCCTCGGCAGTTTTTCCGGGATTGAAGCGCAACCGGAAGGTATCCTTCTGGGGGAACTGTATGAGCATACTGCATGGATTACCATCACTCTTGCTAAAATTAAGCGTCAAAGTTTTTGAGTCTGGATTGAACGCCTGACTTTTTACTTCTCCCAGCCTCTCCCACTCTTTATACCTGTCAAAATACTGTTCTACTGTGAGAAATTTGTAGGCATCGTTTTCCGAAAAAAATTGATTCGACATGACTCTCCTGGGGTAATAAAAAACACTATCCGTCGTTCAGTCAGTGATTAAATTCATTCGCCATCCGAGCGCTCTTATCTAATTGATCGGATGAAATTCATTAGCCATCCAAATGCAGTCAGTATCAGAATAATACTGATGCCACGGATAAACAAAGTGACCATCTTCTGCCACATTAGCAAAGGGAATATGAGTCTCACCTGGACTCATAATTACATCTTGGTAGATGGTATCGAAGTTATTGGCATGAAACTTTTGCATCCTTCCCGTACCGTAAATTTGAGTATGAACCTCTAGGAAATCCGGCACCATGTGTTTGTTGTGGATCGCGCAATTGCTCTTAGCTGGGGCAAACCACAAATTTACCTTAAGTTGGTATTCTTTGATGTTGCTGTCTTTAGGTTTATCGGATTGTCCCGTTACAAAGTAGGGATCGAATTTGACCCTTCCCAAGTCATATTGGGGAGATTTCCACAAGGGCACATCTTTGGGAAAATCGATTAGTTCTCCCAGTTGATTCCATAGAGAATCTAATACTATACCGCCGATATTGGTTTCATCCAAGATTTCGATGAGCAGCAAAGAGTCACCATCTTTAATGCTAACTTCTTTGAGAATTGTGGAAGTCCGAGGAAGCAAATATTTTTCTGGCGTAACTGAAATATGCGCCTTTTTATTGCCAAGATTCACGACGATTGTCCGGTTTTCAATATAATAGTTCCGAACATTCGTCAGCCATGTAGTTTTCAGATATTTTTCCGAAAACCCGATCGGTTTTTCAGTATTATCCGGCATTGAAATCACCTTGGGTTTTTTTTGTTGCTGAATTTAGGTAAGCATCAGAAAGGAATGGGGACATCCCAAAACTTAAGAGAATGAATTAATAGATGGATTGAGTGTCCTAACATTCACTTCGAGCTAGGGCAAGCCGCTAAACGCGGCCCAAACACCTAGCTCAACGATTTATGGGAAAATATCCTACATCGTTAATTCCAGAAGTGTTGAAAATGCTTACAAAACTTTACATTTAGTAGAAACATACTAATCCTGTAAGTGTTTTACTTCTGCCAAATAATTATATTGTATAAAGTTATACAAATAATTTTTCCGGTATTATTAGTTGTAAATATCTTAATTTATCTAGTAGTTTATTGATCAATATAAGATACATATAAGATAACTCGTCAAGCCTCTCAGGCTGCTCAAGCTTTGATTGATAATAAAATGAAACCAGGTTTCCACCCATAATCTTGTCTTTAAAACTGAACAATCATTTCTCGGCAAGTCTTTGACTAAATATTTGACAAATATTTGACAATTTTTCTCTGACTATTTATCATAATATTTGATAATTAACTTAATTTTGTGGCGGTCTTTATACCATAATATAGTTCAATTTTTGATTTTTTTAGCAACACGCAACACTTCTGCGTTAAGTCAGTAGGTTTACAGCGCTTAATTTCCACCATACCCCTAAGTCCCTCTTCTTTATTCCAAATCTTGCAGATAGCCATCCTGAGCTTCTTCGGCTTCCTTGGCAGTCAGAAAAAGTCTAAAGTAGTAGGTACATCGAGGACTCGCGGTGATGATTTCCACTCACGATGTCAATCTTCCAGCCTTATCGGCACGATTTCAACTTTTTTGCGCCCGGTTTTCTTGGCCAACACTGATAATTTGCGGTGCATGGGTTCGGACATAAGCTGTTCTGCATCTAAATTGGGCGTTGCTTAATATAGGGATGAATTGAATAGTTCGGAATTGCGATCGGCCCTCGGAGGGTGAGTTTTGTAACTTCCGAAAAAAGTTGCTTCATACTGATATCTTGCATTATTGTCAGCAACAGGCTTTCCGGCCTGTTCCACAAAAGATAAATTTTCTCGCTTCACAGGCCGGAAAGCGTGTTCATAAAAGGTTAATTGACAATGGTGCAACATATGAGTTCAGACTGTTAATGAGCAACGCCCAATTTATCTGTTGTGGAACAGGTATCTTGCCTGTTATTGAGAAGGGTGTAACATATGAGTTTTAACCGCCGACTTTCTTTGATTTAACTAATTCCCAAATCCGTGCAGCGGTCAACTCCTCTACATTCCTGAAAACTGCTGCTGCACCGGCATTTTTCAGCCCAGCAGCATAAACCTCACAGCGCACAGCATCATCCAAAACATGAGGCGGCAAAATTCCCATCCCCAACCAAACGCGCGACGGTTGCAATTGCGCCGCTTTGACAACCGTATAAATATCGGCAACCGTATCTCCAGCGTAAATCACGGGCAAATTTTTTTCTAAACCGTGCAGGTTTTCCAACTGTTCAATTGCGGAGAAAAGTCCAGCCGGAGCGGGTTTTCCCGGTGCATCTTCCATAGCGACCAACACAGGGGAATTTAAACTCAGTTTTCCTGACAAAACGTAAGCAGCCTCATCTCGCATCGCTCCGCTAAAAAAGCCCCAAACAACTCCCCCGAAAGTTAAACTTTCCAGGTAAGCGGGACTTAACAGCAGCGGTTCGCCGCAAATGTAACCAGTCCAATTTTTATCGTCAGGCCCGCGATAGCGACTTTGGAAGAAAGCTACTAATTCGTCATAGTTGAGAGCGAGTTCGCTGCGCTTGAGCCCAATCCCCTCAAAATAACGGCAAACTAACTCGAAAGATGCCTGCCAGTCATTATTCCACACTCCCTCAGACTTCAGAGAGTCGATATCGAGAGAATTTGGGCGAAAAGCACCCGCCGTGAAATGCTCCACCGCATCGGCGATCGCCCGCCGGTAGGAACCGGACACATCCCGCACCACACCGTCAATGTCGAAGACTACAATAACTCTGTTCACCACTTAACCATCCTTGTACCTAGGGCGCGTGAGAACCCAAATTTTATCGGTTTCAAGCCCCAGAGCGGCGCTAAAACCAGCCGCCCCACAAAACTTTTAATCACTGATGACCCATTATCGAACACAGTGTGCTACGCTTAGCGATTGTAGAAATTTTTAACAAGTTCGATCGGAACCCTGGAGGTTTGCTTGTCCAAGTTCATCTTAAAAGTTCTCTGGCTAGAAGAGAATGTTGCCCTCGCCGTTGACCAAGTGGTCGGCAAAGGAACTAGCCCGCTGACATCCTACTTTTTCTGGCCTCGCAAAGATGCGTGGGAAGACCTCAAAAACGAACTCGAAGCCAAACACTGGATTGCTGAGAACGATCGGGTCGAAATCCTCAACCAAGCCACAGAAGTAATCAACTACTGGCAAGAGGAAGGCAGACGGCGCCCGATGACTGAAGCTCAGTCAAAGTTCCCTCAAGTGACTTTTACCGGCAGCAACTAAGCGCAGCTTTAATTTGCTACCCATATAAATTGCCTGTTATGGCTGACGGGGGAAGGAGAGAGGGGAGAAGGCGAGAGGATTTGACGCTTTTTCCACCTCGCCGTAAAACATACAATTTAAATGCGCTACAGCTGATCTTGATACTAACTCCGATTTTGGGATCTACTCTGGTTTTGGGCTTGGTCGATTTGAGATTTGAGATTTGAGATTTATCTAAAATAAAGCTCTCAAATCGGATTTTCTACAATCTAAAAAGACTAAGCAACCAAACCAAATAAATCTAAAATCGGCTTTTTTCTACTCTTAAATTGTACAGTCAGCTCTCAAAAGACTTCCCTATGACTAATGACTAATAACTAATGACTAATGACTAATAGACATCTCCAGAAAAGCCAGTCTTGAACAGGCAAGATGCCTGTTCCACAATAATTATTGGAGAGGTCTAATGACTAATGACTAATGACTAATGACTAATGACTAATAACTAATAATTAATGACTTCTTCGCGGATTTTATGGGCGCCGAAAGTACAATCAACCAGACCGAACAGCTACCGCTGGTAGTAAATCCCGATATCCTCCAGCAAGCTATCCTCTACAAAATTAATACTCGCATAATCGCTCGCGGAGAATTAGTTTTCCCCTGCGTCCCGGGAATGCTAAGCCACTATCTCAAGTCGATCGAACAGCTATTTCGCACTCTCGACAGACCCCTGCCAGAAGACCGCAGAGAGGAACTCAGCAAGCTTTTAGTCAACAAGTTAGAACAAGGCTACCGCACTTCCACAGCATCGATGCTGATCCTGCAATACGAATCAGTACAGCCGCCGCAAACCGGTTTAGCCTGCAAAGTGATTGTTACTACCTCAACAGTTGGAGAACAGTACAAAAGCTGGGTAGACACCAGAGAACCTCCGCTTTTCGGCTCTCATCCAGATGCAAAATTGATGGCAACGGCTGCTAAATTGGGTACGCCCGATCGAGTGCGGATTTTGGATGTGGGGGCTGGTACCGGCCGCAATACCTTGCCGCTGGCGAGATTGGGCTATTCTGTGGATGCGATCGAACTAACTCCAGCTTTTGCAGAACAATTGAAAGCTGCAGTAACAGCCGAAAACCTTCCCGTGACTGTGACTGAAGGCGATGTGCTCGACCCCTTAATGCGGATGAAACCGGCCCGCTACCAGTTGGCAGTGGCCGCCGAAGTCATTTCACATTTTCGAGACAGCGATCAAGTACGGCTTTTCCTGGCTAAAATGTGCGATTCCCTGTGTCCCGGAGGTCTGTTGCTGTTCAGCACGTTTTTAACTGTCGGCGACTACCAGCCTGATGCCCTGGTGCGACAAGTTGCCCAACTCTCCTGGTCTACTTTATTTACGCCCCAAGAACTCGCCACCGCAATGGAAGGGTTGCCCTTAGTCCAAATATCCGACGAATTGGTGTTTGAGTACGAACGCCACCACCTGCCGGAAGGAGCCTGGCCGCCGACGCCCTGGTTTCCCAGTTGGGCCACCGGTCGAGATGTATTCCCGATGGCAAACGCACGCCCGCCCATGGAATTGCGCTGGATTTTGTGCCGCCGAAGTTAAAAAAAAATCGGTCAATCGATTTTAGATTTTAGATTTTAGATTAAAGAATTGAAGCTTTGGCCCCACGGATAAATTCGGGGGGCAAGTTTCATCGGATACAGGTTTTTTATTTCTGGACGGATGAATCCGGGGGCTTGTATCCTGGATGCTTTCGGTCATTTCTAGACGGACACAGCAATCAAAACCTTTTAGCGGCGGTAACTGTTTCCTCATATATTTTTCTTTCAACAGCTTAAAGCCTGCTCGCTGTTAATATTGTGCTGCCGGCACAGAAAAATTTACAAAAATATATATTAAAATGTAAAGACAGCGAAGTTCGATCGCGCCTGGGTGAGAAACCCAGTGCCTGATTAGATCCTTCGCTTGCCAACCTTTTATTTCTTGCGAAAAATTGGGTTGCTAAGGGCAATCGGGCTTAAATAAAAAAATTCGATCGCCATCTCAATCGGTGCAACTAGAGTTAAGATGAATTAAACAAACCTATTCCTTCTGATAGATGACATTTTAGGGAATAGAACAAACCAATAGATTAGCTCGCTAGTCAGCGATGCTCCTGAGAAACAAATATGCTTTTAACACGTCCACTACAAACGTTTGGAGCAATCTTCAGGCACCAACCTTCTACTAATAGATCGTCGATCGAACAAAAAAGCAGTAATATTTTTTTGGAGGCAAATATTCCTCCCGCTGTAAACGACCAAATTGACTGGTATATCCAAATGGAAAGGCTAATGAGTAACGTTAAATCTTCCTGCACCAATGAAGAGATTACTGCTTGGCTGCGCGGATTGCTGACTATTGCTTGGGCAGACGGCAACTTTGACGAATACGAGCAAAAAATGATTGCGAATCTAACTGAGGATGAACTACAGCCGGTATCTTTTGAGGGGAATTTTGAACCGATTACCGCAGAGGAACTAGCCGCTGCGTTTGGGCAAGACACCGCCAAAGGCGAGGATTTTTTGAGGACAGCAGTAATGGTAGCCTTGGCAGACGGTACATATTCGAGCAGCGAAGACGAGGTAATCTACAGTTTTTGCACAGCTTTGGGTCAGAACGTGGAGGCTATAGAAGCTCTGCGACAGACAATCGAAGACAGCAAGTGCGATCCGCAGGGGCCCACCAGCCAAATAGTCTTTGATGCGAATGTCCTCCCCGCCGTCGGAACACCGCTTTCATCTCGGCTACCTCAACCTCACCAAAAAAATGTCCTGCAACCGGTAAAAGACTGGCTCGACGGCTGGGAAATTCACGACCCCAGATTGGCACACTTTGTCTGTAAAGTTATTCCGCCGCAGTGTCCGTTTGAGCGAGATATCGTATTATTTGGTCGCAAAATCGTCCACATTCCGGCGATGTGCCAGATTAACCCGCTTTACGAACAGTTAGTGGGGATGCGCTTTCGAGCTCTCTGCTATTTGGCGGATGAATGTAAGGAAGATGTATCGTCATATTGTTAGTAGGAGAGGGTAATTGCGAGTTGCTATTTCATTCCTGGGCGCAGAACCTCTATTTGTAGAATGCGCCCACAAGCACGTTATAGAAGAAGGAAGAAGGAAGAAGGAAGAAGGAAGAAGGAAGAAGGAAGAAGGAAGAAGGAAGAAGGAAGAAGGAGTAATAGCAATGGTTTCAGCAATTAAGAATGTCCTAACCGTCTTGGCGGTTGCTGGTTGCTATAAATCAGTATTTGCAGAATTACTGTAATTAGCAATTGCTAATTTGCAGTAGAGGATTTGCGAGGATTTAAAAACCTAAGAGGATTTAAAATCCTAATTTTTCCATAAAAAAACATTTTTACAGCTATCCGCCTCATTATTATAAAAACCCGGCTTATTCAGTTTTTGTGCGTGAGTCCTGCTAATATCAATTCTGCTTTGATAATACTAATTAAACAAAACTCTTAGTACAATCTTCAATCTTATACAAATTATTAAAAGTCGCAGATTTAGGAGCCAGAAACGGCAGTGCGCTTTCCCTACAGATGCTCGCTTACAATCTCTCGCTATGCACTACTTTTCAGAATAGCTATAATTATATAGCAATCCTTGCAGGAGTCGTAAATTTTTTACCCCACCCCAACCCTCCCCGCGAGTTCGGGGAGGGAGTAAGAATTAACAAATGATTTAGGATTGCTATAGCAATCCTTGCAGGAGTCGTAAATTTTTTACCCCACCCCAACCCTCCCCACGAGTTCGGGGAGGGAGTAAGAATTAACAAATGATTTAGGATTGCTATATTTTTGTGGTAACTGTAAATCGCAAGTAAACTTGGCTGTCGTCCGCAGAGCCGGACTAAAGGAAGAAGGGAAGACGGTACTTGTATCTGGTATAATAATAACTAATGACTATTGACTGCTGACTATTGACTACTGACTAAATTATGCAATTTATCGATCGAGCAGATATTCAAGTCGCAGCCGGCAAAGGCGGCGACGGTATGGTAGCTTTTCGCAGAGAAAAGTATGTTCCGGCGGGCGGGCCCAGCGGCGGCACGGGCGGGCGGGGCGGTTCTGTGTTTATGGTGGCGGTGGAAAGCCTGCAAACGCTGCTAGATTTTCAGTACAACCGGATTTTTAAAGCGGAAGACGGGAAGCGCGGCGCGCCGAAGAATATGACGGGGGCTTCGGGGGACGATCGCACAATTGAAGTTCCCTGCGGTACAGTTGTTTACGACGCGGAAACTCAGGCAATCTTAGCAGATTTAGTAAGGCCGGGACAGACTTTTTGCGTTGCCCAAGGCGGCAAAGGCGGTTTGGGGAATAAGTGTTTTCTGACTAATTCTAACCGCGCTCCTGATTATGCGATGCCGGGAAAAGAAGGCGAACACAAATTTTTGCGTTTGGAATTGAAGCTATTAGCTGAAGTGGGTATTCTCGGGCTGCCGAATGCTGGCAAATCCACTTTAATTTCTGCTTTGTCTGCGGCTCGCCCCAAGATAGCAGATTATCCGTTTACTACTTTGGTCCCGAATTTGGGCGTAGTCAGAAAACCGACTGGCGACGGTACGGTGTTTGCAGATATTCCGGGATTGATTGAGGGGGCTCACGAAGGTGCGGGTTTGGGTTACGAGTTTTTGCGGCACATCGAACGAACTCGGTTGTTGCTGCATTTGATCGATATTACGGATGAAGATCCGATCGCCAATTACGTCACAATTCAGGAAGAGTTGAAAGCTTACGGGCGGGGTTTGGCCCAGAAACCGCATATTTTGGCTTTTAATAAGGTAGATGCGATCGACCTCGAAAGCGAAGAAATCGCTAATTTAACCAGCCGACTTAAAGAAATTAGCGGTGGTTCGATTTTGTTTATTTCGGCTGTGAGTCGAGTTGGGTTGGATGAATTGATGCAGCAAGTTTGGCAGAAACTCGACGAGATGAACGAGAAAGAGGCGGCGCAACTCGAAGTCGTGGCGAGTGTTTAATCGCTTTCTGGTTCGTGGAATTTCCGTGAATGGGTAGGTGTTTTTTTGAGAAGTTCAAATCTTTCGGCTGTATGGCTTGTGTGGCAAGGGTTTGAGCCTCTATGCTGAAAAAAACGATTCACGGAAACGCTGAAATTATTGCTGTGTATAGCTTTGATGGTTGTTGAAAATTTTGTCTCTTGACAGGGCGGTGGCTGAAATGATATTTTGTAGATGCTTCACGGAACTGTACCTTGAAAACTAAATACTGTAAGGCTTCTGGCACGGGCGGCCGGAATCAACCTAAATCCCTATCAGGGATTGAAACCCCCCATTACACTAAGTACCTGCCATCGCGCTAAAGGCCGGAATCAACCTAAATCCCTATCAGGGATTGAAACGTTTTGTGCTGCTGGAACTTTGTCCACCAATTCTGGCCGGAATCAACCTAAATCCCTATCAGGGATTGAAACAGCGGGGCAAGCAGATATTAACCCGGAGATAATTGCCGGAATCAACCTAAATCCCTATCAGGGATTGAAACTGGGCTAACCGAGTGATCCGACTGGTACTCGCCGACCAATGCCGGAATCAACCTAAATCCCTATCAGGGATTGAAACCCGTATCAGCAAGTTGCACCGGGTGTGAAAATCGCAAGCCGGAATCAACCTAAATCCCTATCAGGGATTGAAACAATTGCAGCTCGCTCACGAGTAGGCTCCAGGACTTGCAAATGCCGGAATCAACCTAAATCCCTATCAGGGATTGAAACATTTCTGATGTTCCTCATCAAGGATTTTGGATTATTTGCCGGAATCAACCTAAATCCCTATCAGGGATTGAAACAGTTAGAATTCTACATTAATGCAGCGGATGAGGTTGAATTAAAGCCGGAATCAACCTAAATCCCTATCAGGGATTGAAACGTTTTGTCGATTCCAGCGAAACCGAGTAGGTTCTCGATCGCCAGCCGGAATCAACCTAAATCCCTATCAGGGATTGAAACTTGACTTGACACCTACAGGTTTAGAGCCAGCCGCGCCGGAATCAACCTAAATCCCTATCAGGGATTGAAACATTTTATTCAAAAAGTTATTAGGAGACTTTTGAGCCGGAATCAACCTAAATCCCTATCAGGGATTGAAACATGTTTGACATAGCTATTACAACCCAAGCACCTACGCCGGAATCAACCTAAATCCCTATCAGGGATTGAAACCTGGGCGATCGCCTCAGCTACCACCAGCTCCGGCGCCGGAATCAACCTAAATCCCTATCAGGGATTGAAACCTAAAAATAATAACACAGAGCTTGAAGTGCTAGAGCCGGAATCAACCTAAATCCCTATCAGGGATTGAAACTAAAGAGAAAACTCTAACTGAATGTGCGTACTTTTGCCGGAATCAACCTAAATCCCTATCAGGGATTGAAACCTAACGCGATACAATGCGTACATCCATCTAAAACAAAAGCCGGAATCAACCTAAATCCCTATCAGGGATTGAAACGTGCCGACTTTACGGCAAATCATAGGGGCACTGACGCCGGAATCAACCTAAATCCCTATCAGGGATTGAAACTCTAGACCCAAATCTCTAAAGTGACAAAACTCAATTGCCGGAATCAACCTAAATCCCTATCAGGGATTGAAACTGCATCGTCCAGGGTCGATTATTGGATTTTTTGGACGCCGGAATCAACCTAAATCCCTATCAGGGATTGAAACTATATTGATCCAGTCAAAGAGCCGTTTATAGAAACGGTTGAGGCCGGAATCAACCTAAATCCCTATCAGGGATTGAAACTGGTCGCGGGCAGTACACAGATTACGAGTGGTATGCGCCGGAATCAACCTAAATCCCTATCAGGGATTGAAACCTGACAATCCTCTAATAATTTGAGCAAAACTATTGGCCGGAATCAACCTAAATCCCTATCAGGGATTGAAACAAAATTCCATATTCGCTGAGTAAAACCAACCCCCCGCCGGAATCAACCTAAATCCCTATCAGGGATTGAAACTGTTTGCTTCTGGCGAATAACCGACAAAAGTCCCAGCCGGAATCAACCTAAATCCCTATCAGGGATTGAAACCAGTTTTCCATCGACCATCGCGATACATCAATCGCCGGAATCAACCTAAATCCCTATCAGGGATTGAAACCTAACCAGCTCACTTGCCCTCTCTCGAGTGAGGGCCGGAATCAACCTAAATCCCTATCAGGGATTGAAACGTGCCGATAAACCTTAAGCAATTCTTCCATCAAGCCGGAATCAACCTAAATCCCTATCAGGGATTGAAACTTTAAAAACCGCTCGGATTTTTGCGCCAATCCGACTAGCCGGAATCAACCTAAATCCCTATCAGGGATTGAAACTGATTCATCAGACCGATCGCGCCAATATTCAATGCCGGAATCAACCTAAATCCCTATCAGGGATTGAAACGATCGTTACGGCAGAACAGTTGCTCAACTTTGGAATAATCACGCCGGAATCAACCTAAATCCCTATCAGGGATTGAAACCTGGTGCTTGCATGGGGTACCGTCTTTGGAGTAAGTGCTGGGCCGGAATCAACCTAAATCCCTATCAGGGATTGAAACTGATTTTGTTCGTTGAACAAACTCGCATAATTAAAATGCCGGAATCAACCTAAATCCCTATCAGGGATTGAAACACTTTTTGCTGAATAAAAAACTAAAACCTGAAAAACTAAGCCGGAATCAACCTAAATCCCTATCAGGGATTGAAACTTTACTGAGCTTAGCGGTAATGCAATCTCTAGGGCCGGAATCAACCTAAATCCGTATCAGGGATTGAAACCAATGAGCAAGATCCCTACACCCTCGCTTTTCCCGCCGGAATCAACTTAAATCCCTATCAGGGATTGAAACATTTTATGGAAGTTTCGCAAAAACCCTTGACGTGCGATTATGATTGCCGGAATCAACCTAAATCCCTATCAGGGATTGAAACGCTACATATTCAAAGTAGCTTTTTGGCTGTCCACTTGGTGAGCCGGAATCAACCTAAATCCCTATCAGGGATTGAAACTTCCAAGTGCGATCGCCAATTTCTGCTTTTAGCAAAGATTGGGCAAGCCGGAATCAACCTAAATCCCTATCAGGGATTGAAACAGTATAGGAGTCTCCCAAGGGTCATCTATTTTACCGCCGGAATCAACCTAAATCCCTATCAGGGATTGAAACAATGCCTCGCAGGCTTCCTCGGGTGTGGTTCTCCTGAAGCCGGAATCAACCTAAATCCCTATCAGGGATTGAAACGGATCTAAATAAATCTCCTGATTTTTGGAAAGACGAATTCCGCCGGAATCAACCTAAATCCCTATCAGGGATTGAAACGTCCAAATTCCCTCTACGATATCTTGCGATACTTCTCGTGCCGGAATCAACCTAAATCCCTATCAGGGATTGAAACAGCCAAGTCCCGCTTCCTTCTGCTTTGGGATTAGCCGGAATCAACCTAAATCCCTATCAGGGATTGAAACAAGATATCCCGCCCGGGGTTCGCCACTGCAAAGCAACAAAGCCGGAATCAACCTAAATCCCTATCAGGGATTGATATCATGTCCGATCGATTAACCATAATATCCCGGTCGGGGCGGGTTTTTGAGATGGTCAATTATTGGCAGGTATTGTTGGTGAACCCGCCCCTACAAAAATCGCCGTCGCTCGACCGGACATGATATGAAATTGCATTCAGTGCCAAAAAACTTGGGAAATTACACTCATCGCACAAAAAAATCACCAAATTTTATTGAGGCTTGGTATGCGTAGTTTGGCAATTCAAAGCGAGGACAGACTTAAGCAACTCCATTTTACCAAAGACAGAATTA
The DNA here is from genome assembly GCF_036702495.1 of Microcoleus sp. C2D2. NCBI lineage: Bacteria > Bacillati > Cyanobacteriota > Cyanophyceae > Oscillatoriales > Microcoleaceae > Microcoleus > Microcoleus sp. C2D2. The sequence continues at coordinate 19,006 of NZ_JAUBTO010000053.1, forward strand.
GCCTCGATTGGATGGATGGGCCAACCATTACCCTACCTCTAGTTTCCTATCCCCGATCGCCGAATGCGACACCCGCACAGCCCCAGAAGTGGCAAGTACGCTTAATTAATGATTTCTCTAATATCATGTCCGGTCGATTACCCTGATTCCTGTAGGGGCGGGTTCACCAATAATATTTGCCCCTAACGGACAATCTCACAAACGGGCCCCGGCAATTGTATTATGGGTGATCGATCGGACATGATACTCCCTTCCCGGTAGAAGACTATCTACTTCTTCCTTCTTCCTTCTTCCTTCGTGTCCTTCGCGCCTTCGCGGTTCAATAATACTAATTCTTCCGGCCCGAAACGAGTATAATATCAATTCCGGTTGCATTGGAATGATTAAACCGCAGAGAACGCTCTTAACGCAGAGTCAGAGAACAGAGAGATGAATACAGGACGATGCTAACGGATTTGATATAATCGGGCGATCGCTATTTAACAACTTCAGTCCTCGACGCATCAACACCAAGAAACCGGGTTTTTTACCGTTTCTGGGGCTGTAACAAAGTATTTCGTGAAAAACCCGGTTTCTGAGTACCTGCGAGTAAGTCCGAAGTATTGTTAAATTCCGCTTGACTCGCGGATTCGCCCATTATAATCAACTCTGATTCGGGCATCTTGAAAAACAGTAACAACCGATTCTACAGTATAGACAGACGTACCGGGTTTGTAGCCCTTAAAAGTAAAAGTCCAACTTCCATCGCCATTGTCAACAAACGGCGATTCCTTAGAAGTACCGTGCATAGAAGCTTCAGCTCGATAGTTGCCTAAACCCCCATTCGCAGCTTCTGCTGCTTGACGGGCCAAGTTTTTTGCCCGATTCAGTTCGATATTGTTGTTAATCACTCTCACGCCGTCCGTCTGATATTCAGGAACAGGATTAGCATTACTCAAGGTGGGGAAGACTCCGACGGCTAAAGTAGAGAGCGCTACCAGACAAGCAACCCGGATGTTTAGTTTCATAATACAAACTGATTTATAGTTGGATAAAGTCTACAACACTTGCCGAAAAAACCCGGTAGAATTTTCAATCTTTAATTTTCACTTGTGAATCGGCTGGCATTTCCCCACCGTTCAAATAGCGGTAACTCATCCGAGAAATATCCCGAATTAATGTTTGAGCTGGCTTCTCAGTTTCCGGCGGATGCTTCACCATCACCGCCACCAAATAACGCTTACCGTTCGGCAAATCCACCATCCCCGCATCCGCAAGCATTGTATTAATATTTCCAGTTTTGTGAGCAATAACTGAACCCTCGCCCAAACCTTTCGGCAGCAAAGAATCGTTTTTAGTTTGGCGCATGATTTGCAAAATGCGATCGCGCGATTTCACCGATACCAAACTCCCCCGATCGATCTGGGCTATGATATTAATCAAATCCTGGGGACTGGTAGTATTAGTTCCCTCCAAATCCGGCAAGTTATTGCGGATAACCGTCGCCCTCAAACCCCAATTTGCAAACTGCTGATTCAACACCTCAGCACCTCCCAACAACTCAATCATCATATTTGTCGCCGTATTGTCGCTGACAACAATCATATTTTTAGCAACTTCCAAAGCCGAATACTTCTTACCCGGTGCGTCGTCTTGCATCTCCCCAGAACCGCCGACAATGTGTTCCGACTTCAGCGTCAGCATCTGATCTAACTGCACTTTGCCATCTTCTACTGCTTGGAAAAAAGCTACTAAAATTGGTACTTTAATCGTGCTAGCTGAAGCAAAAGCAGTATCGCCGTTAAAATTTAGGTAGCTTCCAGTATCTAAATCGACTAGAAATATTCCCGCTGTCAAAGTAGGATTTTCTGTTGCTAAAACCTGAACTTGCGTTTTCAAAGCCCCTAATTCTTGATTCAGTTGCAGCGCTTCTGGGGCGGCCGCTGCTGCAGATGCGCTATCGGCTGGGTTTTTCTGCCCTGCGGTGGTTTCTTCTTCTGCCGCTACAGTCGATGCTCGAGTCACACCATTCACCACAGACAGCACGGTCCCGCAAATCACCGCAATCCCAACTCCCAAAATCAGCAAGCGAGTAGCGTACACCAACGGCGGCACGGTGCGAGGTGCAGAGCGTTTGCCGGGTCTCTGGCTCGCTTGGGGACGCGGTTGCGACACAAGGGGTTTTTTGGTATTTGGGCGCGATCGCGTGTCTGGAATGCGCGCAGAAGGCTCCAGGGGAGTTGCAGTCGAAAGCTCGCTGTTGGGATTGCTGGCGATCGAACTCACATTTTCCCGATTCGGGTTGGGAAAATCGAACAAATCCACAGCAGCGAGGCTTTTTTTGCCTGGTTGGCGACTGTTTGACGGGGGAATTTTGCTGATTCTGGGTTTTCTGGGGTTAATGGCAGATCTAGGATCGGATAAAAAGTCTTGTGCAGTCAATTCTTCCGAAGGTTCCGGAGAATTGGCTCTAATTCTGCTGCTGCGGCCCTGTTGCGGTGCCAAAGTCGGAGGTTGTGGCGATCGAATTTCTGAATTGCCGTTTTGCGGCCGGGCCCGGCGGCGGCCCGAGTTGCCAGACTGACTTGCTTTGCCGGACTTAGGCTGCTTTGAGCCGGAGTTGGGAGAGGATATCGAGGATATCACCGATAATATCGATCCTTTGGGAAACCGCTCTGCCACGTCTTACTCCTTCATCACTACTGTAAAGTTCAAGTTTAAGATTTTTGTGCTTGCCAGCCAATCGATTTTAGATTTTAGATTTTAGATTTTAGATTTGCCGCAGACGCTGAATGGTATCAGCAACCGGGTTTATCGATTTTAGATTTTAGATTTTAGATTTTAGATTTGCCCCAGACGCTGCATGGTACGAGCAACCGGGTTTATCGATTTTAGATTTTAGATTTTAGATTTGCCCCAGACGCTGCATGGTATCAGCAACCGGGTTTATTGCTCACAAATTATCGCAAAGCTTAGGTTTTTAGTCAAGAAACCCGGTTATGAAGGTCACAAGTCGGTGCAAGACTTTTCTTTGTGAAAAAAATCCTCAATCTCACATCCCCAATTATCAGCATTTCTCCTAGCTATCCGTTGGATTTTCTGGCAACGCCCCATCCAGAGTATCAGAAACTGTCTCTCGCAGCTCAGTTTTCATTGCCCATTCTGTTTGGCGGAGGACGCCCCGCAGCATGGCGACTTCCTCAATTGTCGGATAGGCCCTATTGTACAAACGCCGAAATTTTTCCATCCGACTGGCTGCTGTGTGCGGCTGCAAATATCCTATTTTGAGTAGCAGCGTTTCTAGTTGCTGGTAATATCCCTCTAAATTTTCCAAGGGTGCACTGGTGACGGGAGGGGAGGGATTTTCTGTCTGGCTGGTTGCAAGTTGTTCTTGGTAACAAGTTGATAAATTATCTGTTGCATCTATTGAAGAGGCAGAGCCTCTGGATATGCGTTCCCTGGCTGAGCCTGGGAACGAGGCTTCTTCTTCTTCCTGCTTCTGTCTTCCTTCTTTCGTCTTCCCTCTTCCTTTTTCCGTTTTCCTGACATCCGTTACATCCGTTACAGAATCCGTTGCCGAACTTCCTTCTTCCCGATACAGTTCGTAGCAGCAGATAGCGACTGCTTGGGCGAGATTTAGGGAAGTGTAGGCATCGCTGCTGGGAATGCGGATCAGGCGCTGAGCGCGGTTTAATTGGGCATTGGTCAAGCCGCAGTCTTCTGGGCCGAAAATTAGGGCGCTGGGGGCTTCTAGGAGCCAAGGCAAGGCGTCTGCGGGATCTTCTAGTTTTGTTGGCAACGATCGACTATCGTCTCCTGTAGTCGCGATCGCTCTGACACACCCAATCAAAGCAGCCGGCAAACTCTCGACTACTTTGGCAGTTTCCAATATGTCGGCGGCCCGAACTGCCATCAGTCGGGCTTCTTCCCCTAAATGATCGCAGTGGGGATTTACCAAAACTAATTGGTGCAAACCCATATTTTTCATGACGCGGGCCACAGAACCGACATTCAATGGGCCTGCGGGTTCTACTAAGACTATTCGGATGTTGGCGTCGGCCGTTGAGAGCATTTTTATTTGGGGAGGTGTTACGCAGAAATTGGTTGTTTTGTTTGTTTTGATTAAAATTTAATCAGTAATATAATGTTCAAATTAGCATGGCCAAGCAGCGATCGAAATCAGATTTACCGATAAAAATGTGCCCGGTGTGCGATCGACCTTTTACTTGGCGCAAAAAATGGGCCGACTGCTGGGATGAGGTCAAATACTGCTCCGAACGGTGTCGTCGCCGCCGTTTGGCGGCTCAAGATTAAGAATGTAGGGTAAGTTGCTCGATCGAGGCTAAGATTGCAAAGGAAAAATTTTACTTACTTTCTTTATTAGGTTATAAATTATGGCATCGCAACAAGTGCAACCAAAGCTAGTTATTCACGGCGGTGCGGGCAGTTCTCTACACAGTAAAGGCGGCATTGAGGCGGTGCGGAAATCGCTTTACGATGTTTTGGACGAAGTTTATCCGCTGCTGAAAGACGGTGCAAGTGCCGTAGATGCAGTGGTGCGGGGCTGCCAATTGCTGGAAGATGACCCGCGATTCAATGCCGGTACTGGTTCTGTGGTGCAGTCGGACGGTCAAATTCGGATGAGTGCTTCGCTGATGGACGGTTTGATGCAGCGTTTCAGCGGGGCGATTAATGTTTCTCGCGTTCAAAATCCGATCGAACTTGCTAAATTTTTGCAGACTTCGGACGATCGCGTTCTCTCTGATTTGGGTTCGGCGGAATTGCTGCGAGAACTTCACTTGCCGATTTACGATCCGATGACGGATTTGCGTTTGCACGAGTGGATGGAGGAACGCCAAGGCAATTTTAGCAAAGCAATGGCTGACGTGGTGGCCGAACCGGCCGGTATGGGTACGATCGGAGTCGTAGCTTTGGATGTTCATGGACGCTTGGCTGCTGGGACTTCGACTGGCGGCAAGGGTTTTGAGCGGATTGGTCGGGTTAGCGACTCGGCGATGCCGGCGGGAAATTACGCCGCTGGAAGTGCCGCGGTAAGCTGTACGGGGATTGGCGAGCACATTATGGACGAGTGTTTGGCGGCGCGAATTGTGATTCGGGTAACGGACGGTTTGAGTTTGAAAGCTGCTTTTGAGCGTTCTTTTACTGAAGCTGACGAACGTCAACGGGATTTTGGCGCAATTGGAATTGATGCTAGCGGTGCTATCGCTTTCGGCAAAACTAGCGAGGTGATTTTGGGTGCTTTTCACAACGGTATGCAAATGGGCGATACTTTGGAAATGAGCCAGGGAACGTTGATTTTTGTTGCTTAAAAAGGATCTCGAGATTGTCAGTCTGCGATCGAGATACCCGACTTTTTGAACAAGTCGGGTATCTCGATCATTAGTCAACAGTCATTAGTCAACAGTCATTAGTCAACAGTCATTAGTCATCAGTCATTAGTCAACAGTCATTAGTCAACAGTCATTAGTTATTAGTCAACAGTCATTAGTTATTAATCATTAGTCATTAGTTATTAATCATTAGTCATTAGTCATTAGTCAACAGTCATTAGTCATTAGTCATCAGTCATTAGTCAACAGTCAACAAGCACGGACGGTGGAACCGGAATTGATATTCTTAAATCCGCAGTTGCCAAATTTTAACAGTACCATTCTCCGCGCCGCTGACGAGAGTTTCGCCCAAAAGCCCGATCGCCACCGCAGAAACCGGGCTAGAATGTGCATCTAAAGTATGCAGCAATTCGCCGCGAAGATTCCAAAGTCTAACAGTACCGTCAAAACAGCCTAGTGCAAAGTATTTCCCGTCGGGGCTAATTGCGGCGGCGGAAGTGATGCGAATTCCTGTTTGCAGGGAATGCAATAATTCCCCTGTTTGCAAATTCCACAGTGCGATCGTTTTGTTGCCGTGACTGACGATAATTTTGCTATCAGGAGTAATTGCCACATAATTTTCGCGGCCAAATGTTCCCCTCACTTCTCCCCCCGGCAGTTCCCACAAAGTGACTGTTGCGCGACAGAAACCGCTGACTGCGTTGAGTCCGCTGGCTACTAGCATTTTGCCGTTGGGACTCACGGCGATCGCACTTATGTCATCTCCTTGATAGCCTTCCAAAACTTGCAGCAGTTGGCCGCTGTTGAGGTGCTGAAGCTTGACAGTGCCGCGGGTGGTGCCGATCGCCAAAATTTGCCAGTCGGGGCTTACGGCGACGGATTCGTGGCGGTGTACCTCTGCCAAACGCTTCAGCAGTTGGCCGTTTTGCAGGTTCCAGAGTTTGACTGTACCCGCGCGCGATCGCGTCAGCAGCGTTTTGCTGGCGGGGCTGAAAGCAACTAGCAACACGGCTGTGGAATGTCCGAAAATCGTCTGCAGCAGTTGACCGCTGTGCAAACTCCAAATTTTCACTGTACAGTCCTCAGAACCCGTTGCGAGGAATTGTCCGTCGGGACTGATAGCTGCAGATAAAATCCTGTCTGAATGGTGGAGAGTGGCTTTTAAGATAGCGCCGGTTGAGGTTTTTGGCTGCGTTTTATACCCGGCTATTTCCAGCCAGTCGATCGCGTCTCTCCAGTTGTTGAGAGCGTTTCTGGGCCGGTTTGTCAATAATTCTATGTATCGGTACAAAGTTTTTGACAAATCAACTTCTACACCTTTGATTTGTTTGTTGAGAAAAACCGCTATTTCGGCGGGGCTGTAACCGCAAAGCAAGCCACACAAGTGCCGCTTTTGGACGGGTGTCAGCCCTCTTCTGGTGTGGGGGGCGAATTGTTGTTTGGCCTTTGACAAGTCGGCGTAAAGCTTTTGGATGTCCCAGCCGTTGCAGGCCCGTGCAAATGGTTCTTCTGGCGGATCGGGGGTAGAGGGTATCATTTGCGGCAGTCGCGATCGAGTTCCTAGTCCAATTCCTAACCAAAATCCTAACATTCGCTGTGCGCCATCGAACAGTTTTCACCGCTAATCTATTTTTAATACAGCAAACAGGGAAAAGAGTTTCAGGCTGAAAGTTCGCCTAAATCCTTACCTTTACAGTTTGCCAAACAACTATACATCAACCGGAGAAATACAAAATGTCTGGAATTGCGATGACCTTATTTTTCATTCTGGGTTTGGTTTTAAGTATTGTTGGTAATATTTGGGGATTAATTCAAGCTTTTCGAGAAGAATATCTTTGGGGAGTCCTTTACTTGCTGGTTCCATTTGCTGGCTTCTTTTTTTATATGAAGTATTGGAGCCATACAAGAATCAGAAAGACATTTTTTATGCAACTTGTTGTACTGCCAATATATTTATTTGCAGGCTTTCAGTTCGTCTCAACTATTGCAAGTTCTTTGGCGCCGTGGCTTAGTATGTTACAGCCTGGATCTAGCGAACAATCACCCTCTCCTTTTCCTTCTGATTCCAACGCTTCTCCATCAAGTGAAGAGCAATTTCCTGCTTCTGATCCATCTCCTCAAATTTCGGAAACACCAACAAGTGCAGAGCCTAATTTTGGTAGTGCAGAGCCTAATTTTGGTACTGTTGGCGGTCAACAATATGACTTCAATCAATCGATGGAGCTTGGAAAATTAGCCTACAACCAGGGAGATTTTCAAACAGCTTTAATCAATTTTAACAGAGCAGTACAAGCAAATCCCGGCGATGCTGAGGCCCTCAAGGGTGTTGAGGATACCAAAAAGGCGATCGCCCAAGCAAAGACAAAATAATCGACAGCTTAAACATTTACGGTTCTTTATCAGTCTAAGTCTGCCTGCGCAGACTTAAACCATTATCCTAGAACATTCACTTACAATTGATTAAACATAAAATCATGAAACAGACATCTGACAAGCTGGAATTCCAAGAGATGTCCGCATTTTGGATACAGCTATTAGTTGGGGGGAGTTTTTTAGTAAGCGGTTTGTTATTTGGTGGGTCTTCAGGCAATTTTTTCGTTTATTTATTTGCTGTCGTTGGTTTGTTTTTGGTGATATTTGTAGAAATTGACACCATTACATTTGATAAAAATTTCGGTCATATGACTATCAAACGGCATAAGCCACTCATTGCCAAAACGAAAGTTGTCAAACACCTGATTCAAGATATTTCTGGCGTGGAGATACAACAGATGACGAGTAGTGACAGTAGTAATACTTATCGTGTCTGTCTTGTGTTGAAATCAGGTAAGAGACGTGTTCCTCTAACTTCTTCTTTCAGCAGTGGTTTGGGAAACAAGCACAAAAAAGCTGAAATTATTGCGAATTTTTTGGATATCAGAAATTACAGTCTTGGCGGCTTTCCCAGCCAAGAATTTTCTAGCGAAGAACTTCAATGGAAGACTGTAGAAGAAGAAATTCTCCACTGGGAAACCGCACTCAAAAGTGACCCTAATGATGCTGATGCTCACATAAAATTGGCATTAGCTTTGATTAGTCAAGACAAAACAAAAAATAAAGAACAAGCAATGGGCTACCTAAAACAGGCGGAGGCTATTTTCAAAAGTCAAGGCTATGACGAGGAAGCTATGCGGGCGACCCAATTGTACGGCGTGGCTTATTGGGGAATGCTTGGAAAGTAAGGTTCAGATTATCAGGATTTACGCACTCCGACTCCTCGAAACCGGGTTTTTTACGCCCGTGTGCGGGCGGAAATAAAGTATTTTCGTCCCTCAAACCCGGTTTCTGGACTCCATCTAAGTCCTAATTATCCGACATCTAAACTTTACAGCCAAATTAGAAACAATATACGGCGAAAACGGTATGTTATACGAGGTTTGTTTGCTAATGGATGAGGGCGATCGCCTTTCTTTAGAAAATAGTTTAAATCAGAAACAGCAACAAAAAATCGCTGATTTGATTGGCAGCTATTTGAAGGCGCGATCGAACTAAAAAAATGTTCTCGACAATACTCTGTCCGTGATGATACAATTTACACAGCAGGTAAATTAGCAATTCCAGTTGTGTTATCAATAGGATAAACTTATGAAAAAGATCGAGGGTACACCATATGCTGAACTAAAGATTCAAAATTCTAACATCTGGGTAGACTTATTATCTAGCTTGCCTTTTATTCTTGTTGGATTATTTCTGGTTCTCATCTCAGCAAATACAACTCTAATTTGCCAGCGAATAGAAACCAAGCAAGGTAATTGCAAACTTACAGAATCAAAGTTATGGGGTTCACGCAGTCAAGAAATCTCTCTGGATGATTTACAGGGAGGCAAAGTTGTTCAAAAAAGGAAGGGTAGCAGCCAGGTTGTAGTTTTAACCAAAACAGGGGAAATTCCGCTGGCAAATGCTACTCGTTGGGGAGACAAAGATCGTATTGCCAATCAGATAAATTCTTTTGTTAAAAACACAGAGATTAAATCGTTAAATGTAGGTCAAGACGATCGTTGGTTTGGATGGATATTTGGAGGAATATTTGTGCTGAGTGGAGTGTTAAAATATGTTTGGCAACGCGAAAAATTATATCTTTAGAAGTTAAATTATAACGGGTGGTAGGGTTATTGACCTACCCAATTGCGACTCAAGGCGATGGAAGTTACAAAGATTGTTGATTTACCTCAATTAACAATCGTCCAAAATATCCTTTCTTAAAACTTCCTACGAATTCTAAATTGTAAAAAATCTCTAAAGCTAGGCTTTTGTAATTATTCAATTATCAAGAATTTATTAAGTCATGCTAGGGTGCTAAAAAACGGTATAGCTATCAATATTTGTGGGTATCTAAGCGAGCGCTCGCCCCAGTCAATTACCAGCGATAAATGAGGGAAAGCTATCTCAAAGCCAGCCGCACGTATACTCGGGACATTTGTTGTCCGCGAGACATTTTAGTGCTAATATATTAGCAAAATAAAAAGGCTCAGGCCATAGGAAAAATTTAAATAATATATAGCAATTCTAAATGAGTCGTAAATTTTTTACCCCACCCCAGCCCTCCCCTTACCAAAGGGAGTGAGTAAGAAATTCCCAAATGAGTTAGGATTGCTATATAAGTTAACAATTGGGCGGAGCGCAGCAAAGATAGGGGCCTGTAATATCCTTTTTTGAATCTAAGGGTAAAATAAATGAAAATAATCGAGCAAACAGCGACTGAATTAAAAATTCAGACTCGTAGCGTATTTGATTTTTGGGTGCCTAGCTGTTTGTTAATTGTATTTGGACTGAAATGCGTTGCGTTTGATTACCATTTGGTAAGCCTCTCTTGTCACCGAGTGCAAGGAAGACAAGGCAATTGTCAGTTGGTGCGATCGAGCTTGCTGGGGTCGAAGATTCAAGAAATTCAGCTTGCTTCTTTGCAGGGAGCTAAAGTTGTCAGAGCGGGCTACACCAGCAAAGTGGTACTTCTGACTGATGCTGGCTATGTTCGTTTCGCTGGAAACTATACCCACTGGGGGGATAAAGATGCTATTGTTTTGGAAATCAATTCCTTTGTTAAAAATGCGGCTCGCAGATTGCTGGAATTAAAGCAATACGACAGTTTGTTTCCCGGTCTAGCAGGCCTATTTGTGACAGCAGGAATAGCAGTAATAGCCTTCGGAAAAAAGGAAATTTATAGCTTTGATAGAAGTTTAGATACCCTGACTGTTAAACAGCAGGGTTTGTTGCGAACTAAGCTAATTCAACACTCTCTGTGCGAGATTTATGGCGTGGAAGTCGCTAGAACAAAAGATCGGGATAAAGACATTTGGTACGAAGTCAGACTGTTAGTTTGTGGAGGCTCTCGCATATCCCTGCCCAAAACTATGAACCGCTACGAGCCAGAAAAAATCGCTTTAGCGATTAAGAACTATCTGCACCAGCAAAAATAACAAAAAATACCCTAGTGCGAGAAACCCGATTTCTCAAGCTTGCCGACTGGCGCAGAAACCGGGTTTTTCACCAAAATCTCTGGTAGAGCGCCATCGCTCCCCTTATAAAAACCCGGTTTCTTTGGTATCGATGGCACAAGTCCCGATCGGGTGGAAACCGATCGTCAAAAAAGTGATCGATTGTTCACTTTTTAGGTTCTTTTAACTTCCAACCTGGTTTGACAGCTTGCCGGGAACGGGCAATTACTAAACAGTCATTTGGCACATCTTCCGTCACTACAGAACCCGCCGCTACAGTAACATCTTCCCCCAAAGTTATCGGTGCAACCAGCACGCTGTTAGAACCGATTTTGGTTCGATCGCCTATTTGAGTTTTGTGCTTGTTTTTTCCGTCGTAATTCGCCGTAATTGTCCCAGCACCGATGTTGACTTTTTCTCCCAAAGTCGCGTCGCCTAAATAAGACAAGTGAGCGGCATTACTTCGATCGCCTATTTGAGTATTTTTCACTTCTACAAAATTGCCGACGCGACAGTTCGCGCCAATTTCTGCGTGTCCCCGCAAGTGTGCGTAAGGGCCAATCCGCGAATTTTGGGCTACCATACTGTCAGAAACCACCGAATAAAGCACAGTCACGTTTTCTCCAATTTGACTGTTTTCGATCAAACTGCCGGGGCCGATGCGACTCCCCGAAGCGATCGAAGTTTGTCCCCGCAAGTGAGTTTGCGGTTCAATTACCACATCCGGCTGCAACTCTACGGTATCGTCGATCGTGATGCTGTTGGGATCGAGCAGCGTCACTCCCGCCGTCATCCACTTGTCTTTTACCCGGGTTTGCAAAATATCGCAAGCTGTGGCTAAATGTTTGCGATCGTTAATTCCCAATATTTCTTGATAATCTTCCACATCCACCGCCATCACCGGAGAGAGGAAATTTACCGTATCGGTTAGGTAATATTCTTTTTGGTCATTTTCTGCCTTCAATTCTGGCAAAATTTTCTCTAAATCCGGCCAGTGAAAGCAGTAAACACCTGCATTAATTCGGTGGCTTTGCTTTTGAGCTTGTGTGCAGTCGCGGTCTTCGACAATTTGCTGGACTAAGTTTTGACTGTCGGTAAATACTCGCCCGTATCCTTGAGGATTTGGCAAACTAGCTGTCAATAAAGTTGCAGAGTTTTGGTGCTGTTTGTGAATTGCCATCAATTGTTTGATAGTTTCTGCCCTCAGCAAAGGTACATCTCCATTTAATACCAGCAAATCTCCTTGAAATCCCTCTAAGTGAGGCAGCAATTGTTGGATAGCGTGGCCTGTTCCCAATTGTTCGGTTTGTTCGACAAATTCTAGGGGAGGAGATTGAGGATTGTCCGGTATTTCTTTACCACCTATCAAAGCTTCTTTGACGAGTTCGCCTCGATAACCGACGATGACAATGCGCCGGGAAATTTGAATTTCTTGACAACTTTGGAGGACTCGCTCAACTAGCGATCGACCGGCCAATTCGTGTAGAACTTTGGGCAAGTCAGATTTCATGCGCGTGCCGCGTCCAGCAGCTAAAATTGCTATTGCTACCATTGTGCGATCGAGTTTTTTGCTATAAAAACTTGAATATTGACTAACTGATGATATCACTCGCTGTCCGTCGATGGCACTGGGATCGCACAATTTTTTAATCTCAAATCTCGAATCCGCGCGATCGAGACTTTTTCCAGGCGGATGTCGGTTTTAGAGGCTATGCTTGCGATATCTGGACTGGCGCGCCCGGTATCAAAAACCCGGTGCAGCAGTATTTGGCGGCTTAGCAAGAGGACTTGCATTCCTCACTACAAACCTGAGTTCGGCTTAAAGCCAAGCAATGCAAGTCCTTCCCCAAGGGATGCGAGGGGGAGCGAGAGTGAGAATTTGCATCTTTGGGCTGGGATTTGCCGCGATATATTATACTATTCATTGAATTTCAGTTAGGGTGTTTTCAACTTAAAAAAACTATTTATGACTTTTTCATTCCTTCTGCATTATCAGGTGTCGAGCTATGACAGAGCTTAATTTTCAGGAACTTGCCAAGCAGGGAAATCCACAGGCGCTCGCATCTTGGGTTGAGGGCCAGTTGCAATCTGAAGGCATCACAGCCTCCGCGAATCTCGACGGCGACTGTTTGGATGTAATTCTTGAGGCCGAGCAGGTACCGATAGAAGATACGTTAGTTGATTTTGTCCGCACCGAGCTGACGAAATTGCAGCCGGATTCGATTCGCAAAGTGAAGGTTGAGGGCCGAGAAAGGGGTCAGATTGCTGCTGCTTGGAGTCAAGAGTTTAGTTTGGAGAACAGCAATTTTGAACCACAGAGCTTTGGGGGAGAATCTGCGCCCAATACTGCGGTTACTAATATGGACGATCGCACAGAGATGGAGAGCAATATTGAGGAGGAGAAACCGCCGGAACTGGCTGCATTTGAGAACCGGCTGCGATCGACTTTTATTGTAGTTGGGCTGGTGACGGGTATGTTGGCGATCGCCGTGGTGGCGTTTGTCGGTAAGATTGTGAACCAGCCAGCAGCAACAGCGGGGAAGAATTTAGATGAAACAGCAAATTTAGCAACTGCACCGGATACTGGACCAGATACTTTTCGAGAAGCCGTTAACAGCGCAGTCAAAGCAGCAGAATTGGGGCGATCGGCAAAAACCAAGGAAGATTGGGCGACAGTTACCGATCGCTGGCAAGAAGCGGTATCATTAATGAGAAGAGTACCGCAGTCTAGCCCCAACCATCAACTAGCTCAGACAAAAGTGCTCGAGTATCAGAAATATCTGCTTTACGCTCAAGAAGCAGCAGTAAATCCCCCTCTGCCAACTCCAACTCCCGCCACAGCCGAAAAAGCACCTTCGGATAAAGCAACTCCTAAAAAATCCAATTCGCCAAAAGAAACTTCGGAGAAAGCAACTGCTAAAAAATCCAATGCTGAAAAAAGAGCTTCGGAGAAACCAACTTCTAAGAAATCTCCTTCCGACCAAGCAGAACCCGAGAAAAAAGCTCCTTCCCGATAGATGTTAAAACATAGATTTGAAGATTTATGACTGACAACACTTTAATCGTTTCTCCTCAATGGTTAGCCACCAATACCGAAAATCCGGAAGTTGTAATTATTGACTGCCGATTTTCCCTTGCCGACCATGAATTAGGACAAAAACAATATCAAGAAAGTCACATTCCCGGAGCTTTCTATTTAGATTTAAACCGGGATCTCGCGAGTTCAGTTCGCAAACGCGGCGGCAGACATCCGCTGCCAAATATTGAAGAATTAGCTGATAAATTGAGTGCGCTCGGTATTAATTCAGCAGAAACTTTAGTCGTCGCCTATGACGATTCGCGAATGGCTTTTGCGGCTCGTTTGTGGTGGCTGCTGCGATATATGGGACACAGCAAAGTCGCTTTGTTAGACGGCGGTTTCAGCGGCTGGAAAGCGGCCGGATATCCGGTAACAAATATTTTGCCAGAACCCCGCGAGGGTAACTTTGTTGCCCGCTTGCAGCAGGATTTGGCGGTAGATATTGAGGCGGTGAAAGAGCGTAAAGACTTGCCGGGAACGGTTTTGGTTGATTCGCGAGAAAGCGAGAGATATGAAGGTTTGCGGGAGCCGATCGACCCCATTGCAGGTCACATTCCGGGTGCGGTTAACTATCCTTGGCAAGAGGTGACGGATAAAACTGGAAAAGTGCGATCGACCTCGGAACAAAAACACCGGTGGGCAGAATTAGAAAAAGCGGAAGAAATCATCGTTTATTGCGGTTCCGGGGTGACGGCTTGCGTTAATTTACTGTCTTTAGAAATTGCTGGAATTCCCGATGCTAAACTTTATGTCGGTAGCTGGAGCGACTGGTGCTCTTATCAGTTATAGGGTGCACTCATCGAGATGATTGTTGACTGTTGACTGTTGACTGTTGACTGTTGACTGTGATTTCTAGGGTGGGCACCGCGCACCAAAGCGGGGAATCACTTTGGCGCACCTTACGGGGAATAAAAGGAAAATCAAATATAGCAACCGCCAAGACGGCTAGGGCGTTGTTAATGGCTAAAACGATTGATTTTATTGCTTATTCCTTCTTCCTTCTTCCTTCTTCCTTCTTGCTTTATAGCAACCGCCAAGACGGCTAGGGCGTTGTTAATGGCTAAAACGATTGATTTTATTGCTTCTTTCTTCTTCCTTCTTCCTTCTTCCTTCTTCCTTCTGCTATAATACCCTAAAAATCAAAATAAATATAAGGCAAACCGCCTTCGGGAGCCAACACCCAAACCGCATACAAACAAAGCGGCACTAACACCAATTTCATCGGCCAATTTAACTCTAACTTCAAACCCCGACTCAACGCATAATTCCCCAGCATCGCCGCAGCCAAAGCCGCCAATATCCAAGTTAAATGCACTCTTTCCAAACCCAAAGCTTCCACATAAACTTTATCGGCAAACTGCACGTCAGCAGTGTGTCCCCACAAATGGGAAATCGCCCATCCAGAATCCTTTAAATCGGGAAGGCGGAAAAATATCCAACTACCAAAAACCATCGCCTGAGTCAACAGCCAACCGATCGCAATCCCGATCGGATTTTCCCACAAAAACTCCAGCCGCAACCGCTTAAACAGCACATCAGTCAGCCGGTGAACCGCCAAAGCCAAACCGTGCAAACCTCCCCACACAATAAATCCCCAAGCAGCCCCGTGCCAAATTCCCGCAATTAACATGACGAGGGACAAATTCAGACAAGTGCGCCACAAACCGACTCGGGAACCTCCCAAAGGAAAATACAAATAATTGCGCAACCAATCCCCTAAAGTCATGTGCCACCGCCGCCAAAAATCGGCTATGCTGGCACTAAAATAAGGGAAATCAAAATTTGGTGGCAAATACCAACCCAGCAGCAAAGCAGTACCGCGCGCCATGTCAACATAGCCACTAAAATCGAGATAAAGTTGCAGCCCGTAAGCAAAAATCGCCAGCCACAAATCCTCGCTACCCGCCCGCTGCAAGTTGGTAAAACTTAAATCGACATAAATTCCCAAGTTATCTGCGAAAAGACCTTTTTTTACTGCACCAAAGGCGATCGTCCAAAGTGCCTCAGAAAGGCGATCGGGCGTCGGAAATTTCTGGGTTTTCAGTTGATAGATCAAGTTGTGATACCGAGTAATCGGGCCGGAAATCAGTTTCGGAAAAAACAACTTGTAAGCAGCAAAGTGCAGCAGCGAAGTAGCAGCAGGTGCGCCTCGGTACACGTCAATCAAATAAGCAATGCACTCAAAGCAAAAGAAACTCAATCCCAGGGGTGCGATGACGTGACTTTTCACCCAGTCAGCACCGTCGAGAGCAAAAGGCCAATTTAACAAAGTGCCGATCGAACTCAATAAAAAAGGCACATACTTAAAGCCCAGAAGCAGCAACACATTCAGGCAAATTCCTATCCACAGCAGCCACAAACGGCGGCGGTTCCAAGATTCATTAGCAATCCGCCAATCCAGAGGTTCCCCAATCGCCATCGCCAAGCAGTAATTAAACAGCATACCGACTAACAGCAGAGGAATGTACCAAATTTGCAGCGAAGCGTAAAAAATCAGACTAGCGGCCAGCATGATGAACAGCCGCCACCACCGCGCCGGAACCAACCAGTAAGCCGCAAATAAAACTAGCAGAAACAGGGCATATTGAAGGGAGATGAAAGTCATACCATTTTAGATTTTAGATTTTAGATTTTAGATTTGGGAATGGCTTACTCTGTAGGGGTTTGGATATTGCTTAGAGTTGCATTATTTTTTTAAACAGGTGTCATTTTTCACTAATAAATAAGCTCGGATATTCGATCGAGACACAGCGCCGCACCCAAGGCTTGTCAACAATCCGGCTAAAACCCTCTGTCTCTCTCATTTTTCCCGCAGCCTCGATCCTCTTCGCATCCGCCTTAAAAAGGGGGATGCAAGAAAGTGCTTCCAGTTCCACCCTTTTTAAGGTAGGGGGGATCGAGACTCGCTCAACTAGCGAGATTTATTATGGATTTTAGCCGCTGACACGAAAAAAGGCACTGCCTAAGTCCCTACTATATTGTCGGCAACTGAGAACTGCTATATTTTACAGCACCAAGGTTAAATGCTGTTGCAATTTAAATAAATATTGCCTGCTATCAAACCATACCAATTTTAAAAAGTCTTGCTACAATCCTCCATCTTATACCAATTATTAATTGTCGCAGATACCCGTCACGACTTAGGCAAAGCCTCAGTCGCTACAGATGCTCGCGTACAATATATATATGTAGCACTACTTTTCAGAATTATTATAAATTAACTGCTGCCTTAATGAGAGCGGATTAAATTTGAGCGATCGCCTGCTGGCGGGAGGTATTCGTTTGAGAAAGCACCACAACTGTAGCGGTAGACAAATCCTCCTCTTCCCAAATTTCTCAATGTTGGGAAGTCATCGCCATAGCAGGTATTTGGCAAGTAGCCCGATCGCATTTCAACTCTTCCAAAACCTCAAATCCGGTCAGATCCGGCATCATAACGCCCTTTAAAAATTGCGATCGGTTGCTCAAAAAGCAGCCGGTCGCAATTTTTCAACTCTCTTGGCTGCCTCGATCGCAGTACAATAAATTTGTGAACACAAGTTTTTCAGCAAATACCGAAAAACTATCTTCATCCTCCCCAATCAAAACTTTTGCTGCTGAATCCGGCGCTGACCGAAAGCATCCAGGATACAAGCCCCCGGATGAATCCGGGGAGAAATAAAAAACCTGTATCCGATGAAACTTGCCCCCCGAATTTATCCGTGGGGTCAAGGCTTCAATTCTTTAATCTAAAATCTCAAATCTAAAATCGATTGACGAGGGATAATTTGCGCTCGCCAGCGGTATTTCATCTCCCTTAGCAGCGGATATTTCCCAAGAGTTTTCTTCATCGGGAGCATACACGATCGGCAGTTTGACAAAAAAAGTCGAACCCACTCCGGGCGAACTGGTAATGTCAATACTTCCCCCCAGAAATTCCGCCAGTTTTTTGCACAGAGACAATCCCAATCCGGTGCCTTTGACGCCCTTCTGCAATGGATTTTCTATTTGGACAAATTCTTCAAAAATCCGTCTTTTGTCGGCTGGGGAAATGCCAATACCCGTATCTGCCACTGAAAAAGTAACTGTTTCCCCGTCTCCTATTTCCGCAGCAACTCGAACTTCGCCTGCTTCGGTAAACTTGAGGGCATTAGAAATCAGATTGCGCAAAATCTGAGAAACTTTTCCCTCGTCAGTTGTGAGGGTGGGAAGTTCTAGAGGCGCTTCAAAAATCAGAGTAACGGCCGAGTTTTGGGGAAGCAGGGGGCGCATCATTCCTCGCAGGGCGCTGAACAAATCTTCGACTTCAAAATTACCCACGCGACTCGTTAGTTTTCCGGCTTCCACTTTGGCTAAATCTAACGAGTCGTTGACAAGTTCTGCGAGAGACTCAGCGGATTTGTGTATGTAATTTACTTGCTTTTCCTGTTCTGGTGAAAGTTCTCCGTCGAGGCGATTTAACAATATTTCCGAAAGCAGCAGAATTACCGTTAGCGGAGTGCGAAACTCGTGGCTCATATTGGAGAGAAAGCTGGTTTTGAGTTGGCCCTCTCGCCGGAGAGATTCGGCTTTGTCGTTCAATTCGGCGTAAAGTGCCACGACTCCGCGATTGGTATCTTCTAGTTGTTGATTTAATTGTACGAGTTCTTCTTGACGCTGGCGGAGTTCCTCTAAAGTCCGAAGTAATTCTTGA
The DNA here is from genome assembly GCF_036702495.1 of Microcoleus sp. C2D2. Taxonomy (NCBI): domain Bacteria; kingdom Bacillati; phylum Cyanobacteriota; class Cyanophyceae; order Oscillatoriales; family Microcoleaceae; genus Microcoleus; species Microcoleus sp. C2D2. Next base: position 37,561 of record NZ_JAUBTO010000053.1, read on the forward strand.
TTTTGCTGCTGAATTTCGGCGTAGGGATCTTCGGGAATTTGGCGCGTTAGTTTGTCCACTAATTGATTTAGTTCGATCGCACTCAGCGTAGGCATATGTTTGGAAAAGTGCTTAATTAATTGTACAGCGGTGCCGCGATCGGGCGCCGAATCGATTTCCACCTCGTGCATCAACCGTTTTGCTGCTGCTAAACCGAGTCCCGCACCGGTTCCGGATCGAAAATTGGGGCTCAACACAACCGCTAAATCAGCAATTCCCGGCCCGGTGTCGGAAATCCGAGTCCGAAAAATTTGGGGCGATTCCCCTTCCACAATGAATTCTACTTTGCCGCCACCTGCATATTTGAAAGCATTGCGGGCAATTTCGGAAACTGCTGTGGCGATGCGGGTTTGTGCTTGGGAATCGAATCCCAGCCCTGCGGCAATTTGGCGAGCTTTTTGGCGTACTTGTACGATGTCTTGTTCAAAGCGGACTTGGGCCGTCAGGATTGGGTAACTCACGCTGCTTCTCTCATCTTGGCTACTATAACTGTTATGTCATGGCGAGTGCGTTTGAAGTCCCGGTAGAGCACGGCTGCAATTAAAGCAGGATGTCTGGCCCCTAAACCCGGGTAGTGGTTTAAATTCCACTGCGCCGCCAAACCGTCAGAGTGCAGGATGAGTAAGGACTGCTGCGACCAAGGACAGACAAATTCTGCTACTTTTGGCATCATATGTCCAACTGTGCCATTGTACGAAACCATACTGCGGGTTTGGCGATCTGTGACGACTACACCGCTGATGTTGCCAATTCCGGCAAAACAAACTGTTTGTTGAGTACGATCGATTTGGGCGATCGCCACTAATGGATTGCAGTTTGAAGCCATCCAAGACTTAGTTCGTTGGCTTAAACTACCAGAAAAAAGAACTGCAAAAATTGCTTAAACGCATCATGCAAGGTGATGTTGTCAGACTGATGCTGACACACAAAGATAAATTGCTAAGGTTCGGTGCTGAGCTGGTATTTGCTCTGTGTGAGGAATTTGAAACGCGGGCGTGGTCATCATTAACAAAACCAATGAAGAAGTGACCTTTGAGCAAGAGCTAGTTCAAGATATGCTTGAACTCCGAAGAGCGTGTTCAGCGCTCGTCTTTATGGCTCTAGAAGCAAAAAGAACAAAAAATTTTGATGGCATGACTCAAGTAGTTAAGGAGGTGGCTTGATGCTGCTAGGTTTTAAGACCGAACTCAAACTAAACGACCGACAACGGACACAGTTAGCTTGCGCATTGTGGAGTAGCACGTCACGCTTGGAATTGGGGATTGTGGCTAACCAAAAACATTCTCGACCATAACAAAGCTCATCCAGATGAAAAACTCAAGTTTCCCACAGCTATAGACAAGCACAAACTGTTAGTAGCCTTGGTGAAGTCAGAAAATCCTTGGTATTACGAGTGCAGTAAATCTACACCGCAACAGGCATTAATGGCTTTGCGCGAAGCAAGGAAGCGGTGCTTTAACAAGACTGCGGGAGTACCGAGATTTAAGAAAAAAGGGATCCGCGACTCTTTCACGTTAGAAGGAACAGTCAAAATTTTGGGTAACAACAAAATCCAAGTTCCCGTAATTGGCATTCTCAAGACTTACGAAAGGTTGCCACAAGTATTAACTTGCGTCTTGCACGATATCCCGGAGTGCGGACAGGTGGTTTATCAGTTTCAGATTTGATGTAGAACAGCAAGAGTCATGCCAAACAAGCGTCGTAGGAGTTGACCTCGGTATTAAAGCATTAGCTACTCTCTCAACAGGTGAAGTGATTCCCGGAGCAAAATCCTACAAAAAGTACGCAGCCAAGCTGTCAAGAATGCAGTGGCTCAATCGCCATAAAACTATCGGTTCAAACAACGGTCAAAAGGCACAACTCAAAATAGCTAGACTGCACGGGAAAATAGCTAACATCCGCAAGGATACGTTGCACTTCCTCACGACATTACTTGCTAAAAACCACGGCACAGTAGTGATTGAAGACCTCAACGTGTCAGGTATGATGGCTAATCACAATCTGGCAACATCTATTGCTGATATGGGCTTCTTTGAGTTCCGCCGCCAGTTAACCTACAAGTGTCAATTGTATGGCTCTAAGGTGGTAGTGGTTGACCGTTGGTTCCCATCCAGCAAAACTTGCTCTAACTGTGGAATCAAAAAAGAAACACTTTCCTTGGATGAGCGAGTGTTTGAATGCGACCATTGTGCATTCAAGATTGACCGCGATTTGAACGCAGCGATTATTCTGTCAAAAACCGTCAGTTAGACGGGGCTCGTGCCTGCGGACTGGTGAGTGCCGACACCGCCAGGATGAAGCAGGAAGTAAGCTTCTAACTACATAGGACGAGATTTGTCTAGTTTTGAGTAGTTGTGAGTAAGTCTTATGTAACGGTTAAGTACCTAATTGCAAAATGCGTTTGACGATCGCACTGGTAGAACTCGGAACTTCTATTTCGATTAAGGAAATCTTGCCACCTCCGGCGATAACAGCCGGTGCTTCCGGTAGAGTTTCGACTTGATAGTCTCCTCCTTTAACGTATATATTTGGCTTCAGGATATTTATGAGTTTAGTTGCTGTAATCTCGGAAAAAATTACTACGGCGTCTACTGGTTTGAGGGCGGCTAAAACTTCGGCTCGCTGATTTTCCGGTACGATCGGGCGAGGTGGCAATCCCGGCTGCTGCGGTTTGATAGCTTGCACGCTGGCATCGCTATTCAAGCCCACCACGAGCGATCGCCCCAAATTTTTTGCCGCCTGCAAATAGCGGACGTGGCCAGCGTGTAGGATATCGAAGCACCCGTTAGTAAACACGATCGGGCGCCAGTTGTCCGGATCGGATGCGATCGATCTTTCAAGTTCTTTCAACCTGTAAACACCAGAAATCATTGCAGTCATTACCAGCAAATTTGAACAGCGAGCAATTATCCTACCAAAAAATGTGATTTTTTGCACTTTGGCTATTGAACAATCCAGCACTCAAGCTGCCGATAATTAGTAGTTGGCGATTAGTAATTGGCAATTAGTAATTGGTGACTCTTAAGCCAGAAGGAAGAAGTAAGAATGCCCGGCGAACCCGATGTGGTAAACAGAAGGAAAAAGGAAAAAACAGCTACTCGTGTATCTGTGGCAGCCGTATCGTGCTGCTGGTAATTAGAGGTTAAAAAGGTTCGGGAACAATTATTTATTCCACCCCTCTGTTATATCAATTACTATAAGACAGGGGATGCGAGTTCCACGGCCTGAAGCAGGCGATCGGGGAGTGGGAACCATAGGGGGTGAAACCCAGCGAAACGCGCTCCTGCTGTGTCTACTATTTCTGACACCGTCGCGCGAGCGAAAGCTAGTTAAAAGCACCGAACCCAAGCGTGCAGATCTCATCTTTAAGCTGGATTCGTCAGACTATAGAAGAAGCCAGCAGTTGCTTGCTGCCGTTTCTGGGCGCTATCTTAACCAAGCTTTACAGCCACCCCAGAAGCGTGGCGCCTCTTCCAACTCTGCATACCTGTGCAGAAACTCGATCCTTTGGGGTCGCAACCGCAGCCTGTGAAAACCCAGAGGAAAGTCGAGGTGGGTCCCCCAAGCAGCTATTTTGGTGGAAAATAGCTTGGAACTCGTTCAACAAAATCCAGTCAACTACCCCCTTAAATCTAACGGTGTAGAATTATCTCACAGGAATTATGAAAGCAAGTAATAGCCGTCAATTTTCTTCAGTAGCTGCTCAAACTCTAAAAGTAGTCGGGATTATCTTGATTCTCTCTGCTTTGCTTGACTGCATTGTTCTGTCGCTGCCGGGAGAAACTTCGGACCTTCTCAATCGAGCCTGGCAGTTGGCCGCAGCAACTCAGATAGTTGACAGGGGCATTATTCCTTTGATGGGTATCGCCCTGCTGATGACTGGCTTTTGGGTGGACAGCAGCAGTGGAGTCTCTATTGAGCGACGCAAGGTTTGGCTGGACTTGCGATTCTGGGCCCTGTTGATTTCCAGCTTGTTAGGTCTAGTTTACCTATCCCTGGTTCCCGTTCACCTCAACAATACTCGTTTGGAACTCCAAGATGCTCTAGCTCAAGTCGATAGAGAAGCGGGACAAGCGGAAGGTCAACTTGAGGCGCAAATTACAAGCGATCAGTTTAAAGCTCAGATAGAACAGCTCAAAAACCAGCGGCGCGCCCAGATAGCCGCCCTGCTGCAAGACGACGGGAAGCTGCAACAAGCCCTCCAAAGCTCAGATGTTCCCCAGGAATTGAAAGCTGTGCTTCGGAATTCCAAAAATGACCCGAAAGCCCTCGACAACTTCCTGGAACAGCAAGCTCAAGAACTGCCCACTCAAGCTCGCAACGAGATTCGCACCCGCAAGCAACAAAAAGAGAAAGAGTTAAGAACTCGATCGAGAAATTCGAGTTTGCAGACGGGAATCAGCAGTTTGTTGTTAGCTATAGGCTATATTACCGTGGGTTGGACGGGATTGAGAAGTATGGGAATTCTGCGGTTTGGCCGCCGCAAAAATTGACCGGTGCTGGCAGGGATCGCGCTGGTCGAGACATCCCTGAGAAATAGTTTGTTTACCCAATAGTTTGCCATTACTGAAAGCTGGGAATGTTCTCAATTTATATTCTGACTTACAACGAAGAGATTGATATCGCCGCTTGCATTGAATCGGCACTGCTTTGTGACGATATCATTGTAGTTGATTCTTTCAGCACCGATCGCACCCTTGAAATTGTTCAGAACTATGCCGTGCAAACAGTGCAGCACCGCTTTGAAACTCACGGACGCCAGCGGACTTGGATGCTCCAAGAAGTCCCGTGCAAATACGAATGGGTTTACATCCTTGAAGCTGACGAGCGGATGACGCCTGCACTGTTTGCTGAATGCTTAAAGGCGATCGAAAGTCAAGAATATATCGGCTATTACGTAGCTGAAAAAGTAATATTTATGGAGCGCTGGATTCGCCGCAGCACTCAATATCCCCGCTATCAAATGCGCCTGTTTCGCAAAGACCGAGTGTGGTTTACTGACTACGGTCATACTGAACGGGAAGTCTGCAACGGGCCTACTCACTTTTTGAAGGAAACCTACCCTCACTATACTTGCAGCAAAGGTCTTTCCCGCTGGATTGAAAAGCACAACCGCTACTCTACTGACGAGGCGGCTGAAACTCTCCGCCAATTAGAAGCGGGTCAAGTAAATTGGTGGGATTTAGTGTTTGGTGCGTCGGAGGTGGAAAGGCGCCGCGCTTTGAAAGATTTTTCTTTGCGCTTGCCTTTGCGGCCTGTGGTGCGCTTTTTCTATATGTATATTTTACTCGGCGGATTTCTTGACGGTCAAGCGGGATTGGCTTGGTGCACGCTGCAAGCTTTTTATGAATATCTAATTTTGCTGAAAGTTTGGGAAATGAAGCATCTGCCACTGCCAAATTTAGAGGTAGTGGCAGAACAATCTCTTTCGGAAGTAGTAACAGTTGATTCGCCTAAAGTTTCTTATAATCTTGGCGCTTCCGATACTCGAAATTAAGAATTGATAATGGGTAATTGGGAATTGATATATAGCCATCCTTTCGTGAGTTATGAACGTGGTTCAGGCACTCGTAGCCAGTCCAGGCTACGAGTGCCTGAACCACAACTCCTGCAAGGATTGCTATAGCAACAGCCCATCAGGGTTATATAGCCTTTCTCAGGTAAATGACGTATATATTAAGGCTTGAAAATCCCGACCTACACAGAAATTTGTGTACCTCCTCTTGGTGAGAAAAGCTAGAGCATTTGAGATTTTAGACTTTGGGGTAAGCGCGAGCGTCGCAGGATTTTAGATTTTAAATTAAAGAATTGGCAATGACTGATTCCGTAAGGGCTTGGAACACGGGCCGAGAGTTGCATTGTTTTTTTTAAATAGTGTTAGGAATTTCTGGCTAAGGGCACAAACATGAGCGTTTGATTGCTTCTTCCTTCTTCCTTCTATCCGTTATAGCATTTTCGATGGCGATTAAAGAATTGGAAATAACCTACTGCATAAGGGTTGCCAGCTTGCCTAAGCTGTTGCGGCATTTAAATTATCTGTCAAAAAACAATCAAACAATGAGTGGGGTGGGCGTCCCGCCCGCCTCGAATATGCAATTTAAATGCGCGACAGCTTAAAGTTGCATTATTTTTTGAAATTGGTATTAAATCCGTTAAATCTTCTGAAAGCGAATCAGTTGCCGAACTTCCTTCTTTCGCCACAACAACAAAACAGAAAAAACCCGGTTTCTTGGAGAAACCGGGTTTCTGAATACCCTCAAGTTTTACGATTAATAAAGTTTTGATTGTTAACTCAAAACTCTCACCACTCAAAACTCAAAACTATTAAGCATTACGCATGGCTGTTTTTGCCCGATCGATCTTTAAAATCAACACACCCAAAGGCGGCAAACACAAGTCGATCGAATAAGGACTGTTGTGGAACCACCACTCATCAGTCCACTTGCCTCCCAAATTCCCCATATTGCTACCGCCGTACTCCCGCGCGTCGCTGTTAAACAACTCCGTATAGAAACCCTGTTCCGGCACTCCTACCCGATAGTGAGAGTGGGGCTGCGGTGTAAAATTGCACACCGTCACCACAAACTCGTCCCCATCCTTCTCTCGGCGCACAAAGGCCACGACACTGTGCCGGTTGTCGGTGCAATCAATCCACTCAAACCCATCCTCAGCAAAATCTTGACTGTAAAGTGCCCTTTCGCTGCGGTACAAATTGTTCAAATCCTTAAAAAACAGCTTCAACTTTTGGTGCGGATCGAATTGCAGCAACTGCCACTGCAAATCCCCCCAAACGTTCCACTCGTGCCACTGACCGAACTCCATCCCCATAAAGATCGTTTTCTTTCCGGGATGAGCAAACATAAAAGTAAACAAACACCGCACGTTTGCAAACTTTTGCCATTCGTCCCCTGGCATTTTCCCGATGATGTGAGCCTTGCCGTGCACTACCTCATCGTGGGACAAAGCCAGCATGAAATTCTCGCTGTGGTTGTACCACATACTGAAAGTTATGTTGTTCTGGTGGAACTGGCGGAACCACGGGTCCATGTGGAAATAGTCGAGCATATCGTGCATCCAACCCATGTTCCACTTCAGGTTGAAGCCCAAACCGCCTACATAGGTCGGCCAAGATACCATCGGCCAAGAGGTAGATTCTTCGGCGATCGACAGCGCCCCTGGGAAATAGCTAAAAATGACGTGATTCGCCTGCCGCAGAAAATCTGCAGCCTCGATATTTTCCCTGCCTCCGTACTGGTTGGTCAACCATTCTCCTGGTTCGCGGCAGTAATCCAAATAAAGCATTGAGGCCACCGCATCTACGCGAATCCCGTCGATGTGGTACTTGTCAAACCAGAACAGAGCGTTTGATACTAGGAAATTCCGCACTTCGTTGCGGCCGTAGTTAAATACTAGGGTTCCCCACTCTTTGTGCTCGCCCTTGCGGGGGTCGGCGTGTTCGTACAAGTGAGTTCCGTCAAAGAAAGCCAAACCGTGGCCGTCTTTGGGAAAATGTCCCGGCACCCAGTCCACCAGTACGCCAATGCCGTTGGCGTGGCACTGGTCAACAAAATACATGAAATCTTCAGGTTTGCCGTAGCGGGAAGTTGGGGCGAAATAACCGGTGACTTGATAGCCCCAAGAACCGTCAAAAGGATGTTCGGCGATCGGCAGCATTTCGATGTGGGTGAATCCCAAATCTTTGACGTAGGGAATCAGCCGATCGGCTAATTCCCGGTAAGTCAGAAAGCGCGCCCCGGGATTCAGTTCCGAAACCTGTACGGCGGGTTCTATTTCCCCATTTGGTAGCACGGCGGGTTCGTCAGTAGCGGCGTGCAGCCAAGAACCGATGTGGCATTCGTAAACCGAAACCGGCTGCGTCAGTTGGTCTGTGTGCCGCCGCTGTTCGATCCAAGCGCTGTCGTTCCAAGTGTAGGTATTTAAGTCAGTGACAATTGATGCGGTTTTCGGCCGCACTTCTTGCTGGAAACCGTAAGGATCCGACTTTTCGTAGGGATGTCCGTCTTGGTTTTTCACTTCGTATTTGTAGTGAGTTCCCACGAGTAGTCCCGGAATAAATAATTCCCAGATCCCGTTTTGCGATTTCCGCATTTGATGTTTGCGGCCGTCCCAATAGTTGAAATCGCCTAAAACAGACACGTTGCGGGCATTCGGGGCCCAAACGGCAAAATATACTCCTGTGATGCCGTCTACGGAGGTGAGGTGCGCCCCCAGTTTTTCGTAAATCCGGTGGTGGTTGCCTTCTGAGAATAAGTGAAGGTCAAATTCTGTGAGTTTGGGCGATCGAAAGGCGTAGGGGTCGTAAATAAAGCGATCGTGTTCTCCTTCTTTGACCCGCAGTTGATAGTTTGCTAGTTCTGGGGTTTCGATCGTACATTCAAAAAAATGAGGGTGATGCTCTGATTTCATCGGGTATTCGGCCCTGGTCTCCGGCACAACCACCGATACCGCATCCGCATTCGGCAGATAAGCTCGGACGACCCAGAGTTTTTTGCCATTTTCTTCTAGCGCGTGGGGGCCTAGCACTTCAAATGGATCGTGGTGCTGATTCCAAACAATCCGGTCAATCTGTTCAAAGGGGACGGTCGCGGGCATAAAACTACTTACCTCAATCTTTTGACTAAATGGCTTTCAAGACCGTTGGCGGCGCTGCACTTTACCTTTCGATACATTTTTGATCGCTAATCCTACCACTGATTAGCATGATTTTGCCTTTCTCGGCTCCAGCGCGCGCCCGAGGCGCACACAGCAGGCAATCTTATTACCTTGCCGACGGCCGAGCTGGGGTTTTACTGCTAACATCTAAGTATAGAAATATTAAAACAAATTGAAAAATTTATATTTTCTCCCAAATACCCTTGACTTTTAATCAAATATGTGGTAACCATTTGTTAAAATTATTGTCGGTTTGTGGCTGCCGGAGGGTCAAGGAGAGTAAGTGTTGGGGAGCAGCTAATTCTAAAACCTGGTGGGATGCGGGAAATGAGCGTGGCTTTAGCCCGATCGTGCCAAGCCGCTCAAGCGGTTTTAACCGCAGTCAGTTTAGGGTAAAATTAGGTTGTGAGTAGAAATATTTATCAGGAAAATGGGTTGAAAACCCCGTCCTTTTAGGACGGCTTTTCTTGATTCTTGATGTACTGCTTCAATACTTCAATTGGTGCGCCTCCAACCGAGCTAACAAAATAGCTAGGACTCCAAAGAGCATCTTT